>JBHHWH010000006.1:0-47948 GCA_046756405.1 Acidimicrobiia bacterium
CCCACCTCCGGCCACACCCACCATCAGCTCAACACCACCTGCCAAAGCTCCCACGTCGGCGGCGGTCTGGTCGGCTCGGCGTTCTACGAAGAGGGCGCTGGCGTCGATGGCGATGGCCGTAAAACCGGCAATCATGAACATCGATCCGGCGATGACGAGCGCGCTGACTCCGTGCTCCTGGCGGATGAGCTTCCTGAGCCTACGGATCAGGGACATGTCTTTGCCGACGCTCCCAGAGCCGAGCTCCAGGTAGCCGGTTGCTCAAGACGGAACTGGATATCAGACGTGAGCTGCGTTGGAAGGAAAACGCTGATCAGGTTGAGACCGGATAGGGAGGCGACGGACGCCTGGACCCGGATTGAAGCTTGATCGCCTATGTCGCTGTCTCCGTCTCCGTCAACATCATTATTGAGTTCGATGGTGACAGTGCTGATACCTGCGCCAACGAGGTCGAGCGCATTACATACCACAGTGACTATCTGGTTCTCGTCTCCGGTGCCTCCGGCGTCGACGGCTGCGAACCGCGCACCCTCGCGAGCTGCATGGCGGACGTCATTAAACTGACCGAATTTCCACCCGAACTCAACGATGCCCAGGATGATGATGATGAGCAACGGCATGAGGAGGGCGAACTCCACCAGGGCAGCCCCCCGATCGCGGGTCCCGGCTCTCGCCCTGTTCCTCAATTCCAGCTCCCTACTCAGGGTGGCGACCTTGGCGGCCACCACGTTCCCCCGCAACCCGCGGGGTCAGGCTAGCAAGCGAACAGCCCACTATTCCAGAGGTATCTTCGTCCAATTTCAGGACAAACATGAGGGGACATGCGGAAACGGCACGATAGGACTAGTCCTTGCTCCGCGGGGCATCGTGAGACGAGCCTGACCACCTAGGGTGATCGGCCAATAGGACCTGCGCCTCAAGTCCGTGCCAGGAGCCTCCTGTTCTTGAACTTCGCCTTGACGTAGTCGGCATTCATCATGGCGATGAAGTCGACCGAGATCGACTTGGGGCAGGCCTTCTCACACTCGGCGAAGTTGGTGCAGGAGCCGAAGTATTCCTCCATGACGGCCACCATCCGCTCGCTGCGGTCCCAGCGTTCCGGCTGACCCTGGGGCAAGAGGTTGAGGTGGGCGATCTTCGCCGCGGTGAACAGGTTGGCCGCACCGTTGGGACACGCCGCCACACAAGCCCCACAGCCGATGCAGGCGGCGGCATCGAAGGCTGTGTCCGCCACCGACTTAGGGACCAGCACCTCATTGGCATCACGGGCGGATCCGGTGTCGACGCTGATGAACCCGCCGGCCTCGATGATCCGGTCGAAGGCCGAGCGGTCCACCACCAGATCCTTGATGAGGGGGAACCCGGCGGCCCGCCACGGTTCGACGACGATCGTGTCCCCGTCTTCGAACTTGCGCATATGGAGCTGGCAGGTGGCCGTGCCTTGCTGGGGTCCGTGGGCCTGGCCGTTGATCATCACCCCGCAGCTTCCGCAAATGCCTTCCCGACAGTCGTGGTCGAAGGCGACAGGTTCCTCGCCGCGGGCGGTGAGGCGGTCGTTGAGGATGTCGAGCATCTCCAAAAAGGACATGTCGGGAGAGATGTCGTCCACCGGGTAGGTGACGAACCCGCCAGGCGAGTTGGGCCCTGGCTGCCGCCACACCTGGAGGACGATGTTCACTTGTAGCTCCTCGTAGTCGGAGTCACATACTCAAAGGTAAGCGGCTCGGTCACATGCTCTGGACGGCCGGCTTCCCCGGTCCAGGCCCAGGCGGCCACATAGGCAAAGTCCTCGTCGTCTCGTAGCGCCTCGCCCTCCTCGGTCTGATACTCCTCACGGAAGTGGGCACCACAGGATTCTTCCCTGCGGAGGGCGTCGATGCACATGAGCTGGGCCAGTTCGAAGAAGTCGTCCACCCTCCCTGCCTTCTCCAAGCTCTGGTTCAGGGTCTCCGCACTGCCCACCACCTTCAGGTCGGTCTTGAACTCCTCGTAGAGGGCGGGGATCTCCGCCAGGGCCTTCTCCAGGTCGGCGGCGTTGCGGGACATGCCGCACAGGTCGAACATGATCTTGCCCAGCTCCCGGTGGAACCAGTCCACGGAGCGGGAGCCGTTGATGGACAGGTAGCGGTTGACCCGGTCGGACACCTCGGCCTCGACCTCCTGGAAGACGGGATCGTCGGTGGGGACCGGCTGGGTGTTGAGGTATTCGGCCAGGTAGTCGTTGATCGTGGCGGGTAGGACGAAGTAGCCGTCGGCCAGGCCCTGCATCAGCGCCGAGGCTCCGAGGCGGTTGGCCCCGTGGTCACTGAAGTTGGCCTCGCCGATGGCGTAGAGACCGGGGATGGTGGTCATCAGGTTGTAGTCCACCCATAGCCCGCCCATGGTGTAGTGGGGCGCGGGGTAGATGCGCATCGGCACCGAGTAGGGGTCCTCGTCGGTGATCCGGTTGTACATCTCGAAGAGGTTGCCGTAGCGCTCTTCGATGGCGTGCTTGCCTAGCCGTCCAATGGCGTCGCGGAAGTCCAGGTACACCCCATTCTTTAGCGGGCCCACCCCGCGGCCCGAGTCCACCATCCGCTTGGCGGCCCGGGAGGCCACGTCGCGGGGGACCAGGTTGCCGAAGGCCGGGTACATCCGCTCCAGGAAGTAGTCGCGGTCCTCTTCCGGGATGTCGTTGGGAGCCCGGTTGTCGTCGGCGTTCTTCGGCACCCAGATCCGGCCGTCGTTGCGCAGCGACTCCGACATGAGGGTGAGCTTGGACTGGAACTCGTCGGAGGCGGGGATACAGGTGGGGTGGATCTGGGTGAAACAGGGGTTGGCGAAGGCGGCCCCACGCCGGTGCGCCCGCCAGATGGCGCTGGCGTTGGAGGCCTTGGCGTTGGTGGAGAGGAAGTAAACGTTGGCGTAGCCGCCGGTGGCCAGGACCACGGCGTGGGCGGAGTGGCTGGTCACCTCGCCGGTGATCAGATCGCGGACCACGATCCCCACCGCCCGACCGTCCTTCAAGACCAGGTCGAGCATCTCGGAGCGGGTGTGGAGGCTCACTTTGCCCGACGCCACCTGACGCATCAGCGCCTGGTAGGCCCCGAGGAGGAGCTGCTGGCCGGTCTGGCCCCGGGCGTAGAAGGTGCGGCTCACCTGGGCACCACCGAAGGAGCGGTTGTCCAGATAGCCCCCATACTCCCGGGCAAAGGGTACGCCCTGGGCGGTGCACTGGTCGATGATGTTCAGCGACACCTGGGCGAGGCGGTAGACGTTGGCCTCACGGCTGCGGTAGTCGCCTCCCTTGATGGTGTCGTAGAAGAGGCGGAAGACCGAGTCGCCGTCGTAGTGGTAGTTCTTGGCGGCGTTGATCCCACCCTGGGCGGCGATGGAGTGGGCCCGCCGCGGAGTGTCGTGAAAGGTGAACACCTCGACGTTGTATCCCAACTCGCCGAGGGTGGCGGCGGCAGAAGCGCCGGCCAGGCCGGTGCCCACGATGATGATCTTGAACTTCCTCTTGTTGGCCGGATTGACCAGGCGGACATCGAATTTGTGGTTGTCCCACTTGTCCTCCAGGGGACCGGCGGGAACCTTGGAGTCGAGGTTCGGAGTCATGGTCCCACCCACCCGAAGAGGACCGCCAGGGGCATGATCGAGTTACCCACGAAGACCACCACGGCGAGACCCACGGCGAACCCACGACGCCATGGGTTGAAGCGAGGATGGTTGACGCCGACGCTCTGGAACATCGACCAGGCTCCGTGATAGAGGTGGAGGGCCAGCAGTGCCATGGCCAGAACGTAGAAGGCGGTCACCGGCCAGCGGCTGAAGGTGGCCACGAAATTGGCGAAGACCTCGCCCCGCTCCCAGACCTCGGGAGCGATGGGTTTGACGCCCCAGGTGAGGTCGGCGAGATGGAAGAGAAGGAAGGCTCCGAAGATGGTGCCGCTCACCCGCATGGTGCGGCTGGCGTAATTGGCGGCCAGGTAGTGCCGGGGGGAGTGGTAGTCCTCGGGGCGGGCGTGGCGGTTCATGATGGTGAGGGCGTAGGCGGCGTGGATGTGAAGCAGGAATACGACGATGAGGCCGGTACGGAGGATCCACAACAGCACGTGCTCGGGAAGGAGAGGGAAGAGGAGGCTGCGCAGCTTCTCGGCGTAGAGGTCGATCTCGGGGACGCCTCCCACGTCGGGGAGGAAGATCTTCCAGTTGCCGATCATGTGGGCGATCACGAAGAGGATGATCAAAAAGCCGGTGATCCCCATCACCCACTTCTTTCCGACAGCGGACCGGTAGAACTCGAGGGGGAAGGGGGCTCGCTTCTCTTGAGTGACCGCGCTCACGGGAAGCCCATTATGCCAAGTCTCGCGGTAAGTGAATTCGCCTCCGGGCACCCATGATTCAGAAGTAGTGCGCCCGCATCAGAACTTGGCCTTGACGGCGCGCGCGGCATCCCATAATGTCAACAGTGTAATTACACATATGTGAGGAGAAGCTGGATGCACAGCAAGCTCATCGAAGCGTTAGCCGTAGGTGAGCTCGCCTGGCAGGACTACGCCAACTGTCGCGGGGCAGACGCCGATCTCTTCTTCCCAGAGCGGGGGGCATCGACCCGGAAGGCGAAGGCGATCTGTGCTGCCTGCGAGGTCCGTCAGGAGTGCCTCGATTTCGCGATCGAGATGGGCGAGAAGTTCGGGATCTGGGGCGGCCTGAGCGAGCGGGAGCGGCGCCGGGTGCGCCGGGAGCGGGCGCTGCGCCAGCGTCGGGCCGGCTAAGGCCTCAGAGGTAGAGCCCGGAGGAGTCGTCCTTCTTCTTAGAGGACCCCAGAGCCCGTTTCTGCATCTCCGCGAGCTGGGCCTGGGCCGCCACCTGCTGACTCCACAATGAGGCCTGGATGCCGTGGAACAGGCCCTCCAACCATCCGATGAGCTGGGCCTGGGCTACCCGTAGCTCGGCCTCGGAGACCTTCTCCTGGTTGAGGGGAATCATGACCTCGTTGAACTCCTCCTGAAGCTCTGGGGAGAGGACCTCGCTCAGCTCCGCAAGGGAGCGGGCATGGACTTGCGCCAGCCGTTCTCTGCCGCCTTCGTCGAGGGGCGCCTGCCGGGCCTCCTCGAGCATGGCCCGGGTCATGGCAGCGATCCGTAGCAGCTTCGTGGGCTCGCTGACGGGAGGAACTCGCTCCTCGTCTTCTCCTTCGACCGGCTCAGCATCGACGACTTCGGGTCTTACGACATCTTCCATGCTCTGCAGACTAGGCCGACCTGATGAAGAGAGATGCTTGGTTCGAGGTTTCCCGGCTGCCAGCCTGGAGGAGCGTGACAGTCCTCCTCTTCGCCATTGGCTACACCGTTGTCCTCTTCTTCTATGGCATCTCCGTGGATAGCCCGCTCACCAACCTCTATACGGGCATCAACATCGGTCTGCTGGTCCTCTTCGCCGTCCTTCACCGCTGGGCTCGCTGGCCCGCCTACGCCCTTTGGGCGGTCTCCTTGGTGGGTCTGGGAAACATGCTGGGCGGGGTTCTCCTCGTGAACGGCCAGCCCCTGTATGTGGCTGCCCTGATCGGTCCGGTGCGGTATGACAAGATCTTCCACGCTGCGGCCTCGGCGGCCATGGTCATCGTGGCCTGGGAGTCGACGAAGCGATGGGCGGGAGGTGTCCATCACCAGGGCGGGCTTTTGCTGTTGACCTGGCTGGTGGTGATGGGCGGCGGAGCGGTGGTAGAGATCGCCGAGTTCATCGGGTTCACCGCCGCCGGGGGCGCCGTCAACGTAGGCGACTACGGGAACAACGCCCTCGATCTGGTGGCCAACGCCTTGGGTGCCCTGATGGGGGTGGGAGTGGTGTACCGAGCCGAACCTCTTTGACGACCCCCTTTCAGGACAGCACTGAGTGTCGTATAATCGCCTTCAGCAACGAAGAGGACGATCGATGGCTGAGGAATTTCCAGAGATTCTCGATGCGGCGCAAGTGGCCGAGCTGCTGGGGATGAACGTGCAGATGGTGCGCAAGTACGCCAGGGAGGGACGGCTGCCCGCCTACCGCCTTCCCAACGGACGCACCTTCCGCTTCTTCCGGGACGAGATCTTCGAGTTCCTGCGCGCCCACCCGGTGGTGGCCAGGGACGAGGAGATCAGTGAGGATCGATCGAGCGGGAGGCTCCCAGGATCCGGTTGAGGGGCACGTAGAACCGGCGCTCGTCGACGTCGATGAACTCGAGATGGTCGGCGGCGACGACCCCGACCACGCCGGTGAGGATGAGACCGCCTTCGAGGCCCAGTTGGATTCGGGTCCGCGCCGCGGCGTGCTCATGGAGTCGGGCCTTGAAGGTCACGGCGTTGAGAATCGGCTCCTCCGGTGTTCCGCGATCGATGACGATCACCGACCAGGCGCCGGCCTCGTATCTGACTTCCGTCACCTGACCGGCACCCTCGAGGGTTCCGTAGTCGTCGCCGGCGGCGATGAGGACGCCGCTGAAGCTGTGGCCGCCGGCGTCCACCGACACCCGCGCCCCTCGGTGGGCGAAGTCACGCATCACGTCCTTGAGGTGGAGCCGTCGACGGCGCAGCAGCTCGGTCAGCCGCTCGTCCTCGGCGGCGTCCTCGGCCCATTCCCGGCCCGGTCCGGACCGCAGCTCGGCGGCCAGGTCCGGGTCCGGATCGCGAAAATCTGTCATCCCTTTTCGCGCTCTCGACACGCGTCCATGCCGACAAGATAGGTTGCCGATCCGTGGCTGTCAGCCCTTCAGTCCTCACGAGGGAAGCGGGCACCTCCCAACCGGTACGCCGGCCGTCGCGGCGGCGGCCTTCGGCCACGCATTTGCTCATCGGCGCGGTGGCGGTCCTGGCCTTCACCCTCAACTTTCTCGCCCTTCGCGATCGGGATGCCACGGTCATGGTGGCTGTGGCATCCCGGCACTTGATGGTTGGCGAGTCGCTGTCCTCTGACGACCTCCGATTTGTGCCCGTAGCCGCCGACTTCGAGGCCCTTCCTTCGCTGGTCACCGAAGACCAGGCGAGTGCTGTTCGAGGTTGGGTCCTAGGGCGCTCTATCCCCGAGGGCGGCCTCGTGGAACGTTCGGTGCTGGTGGAGCCGGGGGCACCGGCAGGACTGCGGTCGATGAGCATCCCGGCATCCGTTGAGCACGCCGCAGGAGGCAGCATCGGCCCGGGGGACCGCATCGACATCATCGCGGTGGAGGACGGCGTCGCCTCCTATGTCGCCCGCGATCTGGAGGTGGTTGGTGTCTCCGAAGGGGAGAGGGGCTCCCTGGGCGGCCTTGGTGCCTTCCACATCGTGGTGGCGGTGGACGAGGAGCAAGCGCTGCGTCTCGCCGAGGCCATAGACGGCGCTTCGATGGAAGTGGTGCGCTCCACCGGTGCGGGCGATGATAGGGGGTCTGGGGGCGATGGGTCCTGACATAGGCTTGGCGGCATCGGCTAGGGAGTGGCCCGACCGTCTTCACCGCTATCTCCTCGACCATGGGGGTGGCCGGGTCCTTGCCCGGGTAATGGGTCCCGAGCAGGCCCTCGAGGCCGGGTTCGAGGTGCTCGTCATTGACGATGTCTGCTCTTTTCTGACTCCACGGTTGGTGAAAGGCGTGAGGGAGAAGGGGGCTGTAGTGCTGGGCGTCTTCGACCCGGTAGACGGCTCCGACGCCAAGCGTCGCCTCCTCGAATGCGGCATCAGCGATGTGGTGGAGGCCGATGCCACTCCCGAGGAGTTCCTGGAGAAGATCAAGCTCACCCTTGCCCATCGCATTCCCCATGCCGGGTCCCGGGCTGTGGACAGGGAGCGGGGGAGGAGGGTCGCGGTGTTGGGTGCGACCGACGGGGTGGGGGCGACCGAGGTGGCGGTGGCTCTGGCGAAGGGAGTGTCTACCCAGTTGAGGGTGGTGCTGGTGGACCTCGACCCCGTCTGGCCTTCGATCGCTCAGCGTCTCGACTTGTCTCCCCATCCCAACCTGCGGACCGCCCTCGACCGGGTCCTCCACGGCTCCGGAGATCCACTCCAGGCCGCTCATCAGGTGGGGACGATGACGGTGGTGGGAGGTCTCGCCGACGTCGGTGTGGCCGTCCCTCCTTCTCCTTCAGAGCTGGGGATGCTGTGCGACGACCTCAATGAGGTCGCCGAAGTGCTGGTGGCCGACCTTGGCTCCTGGACAGAGGCGATGCGGGGGATCCTGCGTCACTTCACTTCGCTGGTGGTCGTGGGGCGAGGAGATCCGGTGGGTGTGGGCCGTCTCCTCCGGGTACTGGAACAGGTCACCGAAGTCGCGGCTGGAGGTTCCGCGGTGGCAGTGGTGAACCAGGCGCCCCGCCGTCCCTACCACCGGGGTGAGATCCGGGCCGAACTCAACGAAGCATTTCCGGCACTTCCGGTGGTCGTGCTGCCCTTCGACGCCCGGCTGGCCGAGACAGCCTGGGACGGAGATCTGGCGGCTAGAGGACCCTTCGCCAAAGGCATGGGAAGGATGGCCGACCTGGTGGTGGAGAGTTCGACGAGATGAGCCTCGACGTCTACGAGGAGCTGCGCCGCCGGGCCCTGGCCCGAATCGACGGGACCGGTCTGGATCCGATGGCCGACCCGGAAGCGGTTCGGGAGCTGCTGGAGTCGACCGTCGAGGAGTACCAGCGGCGGGCGCACCTTGGCGAAGGGAGATCCCTTGCCGATCCCCGGGCCACGGTGAAGCGGTTAGTGGAGTCGGTGACCGGCAACGGTCCCCTCATACAGCTTCTGCATCGCCCCGACGTCGAAGAGATCTTCATCGAAGGCGACCGGCTCACCTATCTCGAAGCCGGAGGTGCATTGCGCGCCTACGAGGTGCCCGTCACTGAGGAGGAGAACCGCCAGGCGATCGACCTGCTTATCGCCGTGACCGACCGTCGCCTCGACGCTTCCAATCCCGTGGCTCAAGCGCGTGTGATCGACGGAACAGCCCGCCTCACTGTCGTAATCCCACCGGTGAGCGACCACCTCTCTGCCACGATCCGCCGCTACGCGCTGCGCCGTCAGAGCCTGGAGTCCCTCGTCTCTCTGGGCTCGCTCACCGACCAGGCCGCCGCCTTTCTGGGAGCCGCGATGCGGGCCTCGGCTTCGGTCTTGGTTTCCGGTCCACCTGGAGCCGGCAAGACCTCGTTCCTCTCCGCGTTGATGCTCGCGGTGCCGCCGGACCGGTGCATTCGGGCTTGTGAAGAGGTGCGGGAACTCCATGTCCCCCTGGTACACGGCTCCTACTACGAGGCCCGGCCGCCGGCGCTGGACGGTACTGGTGAGATCAGCCTCCGTGATCTGGTGAAGGTGATCTTGGCGATGCGCCCCGACGTGATCGTGGTGGGCGAGGTGCGTGGCGCCGAGGCTTTCGAACTAACCCGGGCCGCCAACGCCGGATGCGGGATGGCCTGCACCATCCACGCCAACTCCGCAGCTGACGCCCTCGGTGCCCTTGTCAACGCGGCGCTGATGGCGGGGGAGAACATCCCCGAGTCGGTGGTGCGGCGGGTCTTCTCCTCCTCCATCGACCTGGTGGTCCACCTCGGCCGGGGCTTCGATCCGTCAGGAAGCCGGATCATCCGCGAGACGATGGAGATCCGGGCGATGGTGCCCGCCCTCCACGACGACTTCTCCACTGAGGCCCTGTTCGAGCGGGAACACATAGGAGCACCACTCCGGTGGACAGGTGCCCTTCCTCCCGACGCCCTGGCCACGAGGATCGAACGGGTGCTGCCGCCGGGGACCTCGTTGGCTCAGCTTCTCCATGAGGGGGTGGCGGAGTGGTGATCTTTGCCTCGCTGGCGTCGGCGGCGCTCGTCGCTGTGGTCGGTACGGTTCTGGCCAGGGCGGAGAGGGCGGATGCCGCTCGTCGCCCCCGGACTCCGCGGACGGTCCCAGGTCTGGAGATCACCGCGGTTCAGTTCTGGTCGACGGTGGTGGCTGTGGCCGCCCTTACTTTTGTGGTCTTGTATGCCCTAACCAGCCTGGTGGTCGTCTCCACCATGCCAGCGGTGGTAGTGGCCACCTTCCCCCGCGCCTATTTCGCAAGGAAGAGGGCGCAGCGGGTGGCGGCGGTTCAGGAGGCGTGGCCCGACGGCCTCCGCGACCTGGTCACATCGGTCAGGTCCGGATCCTCCCTTCCCTCGGCGATCGAGGCCCTGGCGACCTTTGGTCCAGAGCCTCTGCGTCGGGCCTTCCAGGGGTTCGCGGTCTACGCCCGGAGCCTAGGGGTGGTGGCCGCCCTGGAGATGGTGAAGGAGGACCTCGCCGACCCCACCTCCGATCGAGTGATAGAGGTCCTGATCCTCGCCTACCAGCGAGGGGGGACGGTGGTGCCTGAGATCCTCTCCGACCTGGCAGAAGCCACCACCAGGGACCTGTGGGCTATGGAGCAGGTTCGCACCGAGGTCCTCGAGCAGAAGATCAACTCCAGGGTGGTGTTCGTCCTCCCCTGGCTGGTCCTGGTGGCGATGACTGCCCGTTCGGGAGCCTTCCGCGAATTCTACGGGACTCCGGCAGGCGTCCTGGTGGTGGTGATCGGAGGAGCGATGAGTCTGGTGGGTATGGTCGTAACTTCCCGGCTCGGGGGTCAGCCAGCCGAGCCTCGGGTCTTCGGAGGGCAGGGATGATCGCCGGCCTGGGAACTCTCCAGTTCCTCGCCTCCCTGGCCACCGCGGTTGTCGTGTTCATGTTGGTGCGGATGCTGGTGCCGCCTCCCCGTCGGCTAAGTGAACGTGTCGCTCCGTATCTCACCCCTTCCCTCGCCCTGGTTGCCTCGCCTGCTCCGCGGGGCGCAGTTCGCTCGGTGTTCGGGCCGATCGTCGCCGACGCCGCCGAGCGTCTCGGCCGTCTCCTCGACCGGTCGGGACCGGAGGCCACCCTCCTCAAGCTTCGCCAGGCCGGGTGGTTTCGAGGGTCGAGCGAAGAGGAGATGCTGTCATCGTTTCGCATCGCCCAACTCAAGACCATGACTGTTGCCGTAGTCGCGGCTGCGAGCGTGGGCCAGGCGATCACCGCAACCCCACTGCTGCGGCTGGTCCTGGTGGGGCTGGGTCTGGTGGTGGGATCCACCCGGTCGAAGGGACGGCTAGACAAGGCGGTGGAGGCCCGGCGGGAGAGGATGCGGATAGAGGTCTACACGGTGAACCAGCTTCTGGCGATGCGGGTCAGGGCAGGCGGTGGCGTCGTCCAGGCGGTGCAGGCGATTACCCGAAGGGGGAGGGGCGAGGTGGTGGCTGAACTGGAGGAGGCGCTCCGGCTCCACCGGGCGGGCTGGAGGGGAGCTGACGCCTTCCGTCGCGTGGCCGAGCTGACCCCGGAACCTTTCTGTTCTCGAACCTACCGACTTCTGGCATCGGCCGAGGAGCGGGGCGCCGACCTGGCCGGGGCGCTCCTCTCGCTGTCGGAGGACGTGCGGGAAACCAGGCGGGAGGCCGTCAAGAGGGCGGCGACCAAGCGAAGGGCGGCGATGCTGGTACCCACCATCGCCATCCTCGCTCCGGTTTTGATCCTCTTTGTGGCTGCCCCGCTGCCGTATTTGATAACCAGCTGGCAAGGAGGAGGTTGATCATGATGCTGGCATTGAGGGCGTGGGCGGAGGTCCTGCGCCGGGACGACCGGGGACTGAACACGGCGGAGCTGATGGGCAACGCTGCCCTGGCGATCGCCGCCCTGGTGGTCATCTGGGGGGCTCTCCAGGCCCTGGGCGTGGACATTGTGGCGTGGATCCGGGGCCAGTTGATCGGAGGTTGACCGACCGGGGGGTCACATCGGTCCAGTTCCTCCTCGCCTCGGCGCTGGCGCTCGTTCTGTTCCTCGCCTTCGCCAACCTGGTGGTGGTCCAGTACGGGCGGGGGGCGCTGCGCTCTGCCCTGGAGCAGGGAGCGAGAGCTGGGGCGGCCAGCGATTCAGCGGCTGAATGCGAGGCGGTGGCAGCGGATGTGGTGGGTCAGCTCCTCGGCGGGCGGATGTCCGACGGCCTGACGGTGCGCTGCGCCGTCTCGGGTGGGGTGATGGTGGCCACCGGAAGCGCCACCTTCGGCTCGTGGACTCTGCTCACTCCCGACTTCGATATCGCCCTCTCCGCCCGAGCGGTGATCGAGCCGTGACCGACCGGGGCCATGCCGCGGTGGAGTTCGCGATGGCGGTGGCCACCCTGCTGTTGCCTGTGGCTCTGGTGGTGGTGGCCTTCGGTCCTTGGTCGGAGCGGCGGGTACTGGCCGAAGGCGCCGCCGCCGAGGCGGCCCGCGCAGTCGTGCTCACTCTGGATCAGGCAGCGGGGGCCGAAGTCGCTGCTCGCACGGTCGAAGGGCACGGCCTGGACCTCTCCCTGGGGCGGCTGGGCTGGTGCGGCGCCGACCCGGCGGGGCTGAGCCAGCCCGCCGGGTCTTGCCCGCTGACCCGCGGCAGCGTGGTCGAGGCCACCGTTGAGGTGTGGGTCCCCTTGATACGGACACCCTGGGGCGATATTGGAGGCCTATGGGTGAGGGCCCGCCACGCCGAGCCGGTGGACCTGTACCGGAGCCTGCCGTGATCCGCTCGGAACGAGGCTCGGTGACTCTGTGGATGCTGGGGTTGTCGCTGCTCCTCCTTCTCTTCGGCGGGTTGGCTCTCGACTTCTGGCGGGGCTTGGCATTGCAACGGGAGCTGTCGGCGGTGGCGGACTCGGCGGCTGTGGCCGCCGCCTCAGGCATCGACGAGGTCTTCTACCGGGACACCGGGGTGGTCGAGCTGGACCCGGTTCGGGCGCGCATCCTGGCTGTGACGTCGGTGGAGTTCCAGGATGCCTCGGTCCTGGGGGTAGACGTAACCGTCTCGCCAGATCGGAGGCAGGTCACGGTGGTGGTCGTCGGTGAGGTGGAGCTTGGCCTGTTGGGGGTATTCATTGACGATTCAGAGCCGCTCACGGTGCGGGCCTCAGCCACCGCTCGGCCTCGCCTGGTGCCATGAGGGAAGTTCGCACTGCCGGAGTCGGCGATTATCCTGCCTCTCGCATCACCGCATCCATGTGGTGGACCTTCGGGGGTGGTGTAATCGGTAACACGACAGGTTCTGGCCCTGTTATTGAGGGTTCGAGTCCTTCCCCCCGAGCCGGGGTCTAACCTGACCCCGACCTGGTCCCGTCGTCTAGTGGCCTAGGACGCCGGCCTCTCAAGCCGGTAACGCCGGTTCGAATCCGGTCGGGACTGCCAACCAACACACCCGCCCCGCCCCTGGAAGTCGTCCGGCTGAGACCGACGTCTCTTGACCTTCCCCCGACTGGAACGTGTATAACGGTCTCCCCTGCCAGTAGGGGAGCCTTGGAACACAGCACCGAACACCACACCCATCAAGACCACCATGGCCATGATCATGAAGCCGGGCACGGCGCCCGCGGTGGCCACGACAAACACGAAGGCCACAGCGTGGCCATGTTCCGGGACCGGTTCTGGCTCTCCTTCGTCCTTACCCTTCCCGTCGTCTACTTCAGCGAGACCGTCCAGGGCTGGTTCAACTACACCGCTCCACAGTTCCCGGGCTCCGATTGGGTCTCTCCGGTGCTGGGCACCTTCATCTTCTTCTACGGGGGTTCGCCCTTCCTAAAGGGTGCGGTTCGAGAGGCCCGGGACCGTCTGCCCGGGATGATGCTCCTCATCGGCATGGCGATCACGGTGGCCTTCGTCGCTTCCTGGCTGACCACTTTCGGCTTCTTCGATCTGGAGTTCTGGTGGGAGCTGGCCGCCCTGATCACGGTGATGCTGCTGGGCCACTGGATGGAAATGCGGGCCATCGGTCAGGCCCGGGGGGCTCTCGCCGCCCTGGCCGAGCTCCTACCAGACGACGCCGAACGGGTCATCGACGGGGGGACCGAGATCGTCTCTGTGAACGAGCTGGTCGTAGGTGACGTCGTGCTTGTCCGCCCCGGAGGCCGCATCCCCGCCGACGGGGTGATCATCTCCGGGGAAGCCGAGATCGACGAGTCGATGGTGACCGGTGAGTCGATGCCGGTGGCCAAGGGCCCGGGGGACCGGGTGATCGCCGGCACCGTGGCCGCAGACTCGGCTATCCGGGTCAAGGTGGAGGCTGTAGGCGAAGACACCGCCCTCGCCGGAATCCAGCGCCTGGTGGCTCAGGCCCAGGCTTCCCGTTCCCGAGCCCAGGTGCTCGCCGATCGGGCCGCCGCCTTTCTCTTCTACATCGCTGTTGCTGCGGCGGTGATCACCGTCGCGGTCTGGGCCGTGGTCGGCCAGCCAGAACAAGCCGTGGTGCGGAGCGTGGCGGTGCTGGTGATCGCCTGCCCCCACGCTCTCGGCCTGGCCATTCCTCTGGTGGTCTCCATCTCCACCGGCAAGGCCGCTACGGAGGGGATCCTGGTTAAGGATCGGCTGGCCCTGGAGCGCATGCGCACCGTGGACGTGGTCCTCTTCGACAAGACCGGCACCCTCACTAAGGGGAGTCACCAGCTCCACGACATGGCTGCGTTGGACGGTGATGCCGATGGTCTGCTGGCCATGGTCGCCGCGGTCGAGTCCGAGTCGGAGCACCCCCTCGCCAGGGCGATCGTGGCTGCAGCTGAGGCGAAGGGGGACATCCCTCAGGCGAGCGATTTCCGTGCGATGAGCGGACGGGGCGTAGAAGCCGCTGTCGCCGGAACCCGGGTGGCGGTAGGTGGGCCCCAGCTTCTCCGCGAGCGGCGGTTGGAGGTGCCTCCCGAGCTGACGGAAAGGGTGGAGTCATGGAGGTCGCGGGGCGCGGCTGTTCTTTTCGTTATCGCTGAGGACCAGATCATTGGAGCCCTCTCCTTGGAAGACGAGATCCGGCCGGAGTCGCGTACGGCTGTTGACGAACTGCACCGCCTGGGGGTGAAGGTGGCGATGATCACCGGTGACGCTTGGCAGGTCGCCGAGGCGGTGGCCACCGACCTGGGCATAGACGAAGTCATGGCGGAGGTGCTTCCCGAGGACAAGCACTCCAAGGTGGCTGAGCTTCAGGACAGGGGACTCAGCGTGGCGATGGTGGGGGATGGGGTCAACGACGCTCCGGCTCTCGCCCAGGCCGATGTGGGCATCGCCATTGGTGCGGGGACCGATGTGGCCATCGAGTCGGCGGGGATCATCCTCGCTTCAGACGACCCTCGCGGGGTGGTGGCGATTAGAAAGCTGTCGGAGGCGAGCTATCGCAAAATGCTCCAGAACCTCTGGTGGGCTGCTGGCTACAACGTGGTCGCCATCCCCCTCGCTGCCGGGATCCTCGCCTCGGTCGGGATCGTTCTCGGTCCGGCTGTAGGGGCCCTCTTCATGAGCACCTCGACCGTCATTGTCGCCGTGAATGCCCAACTTCTGAGGAGGGTTGATTTACGCCCGGAGTGAGGAGTTTGAGTTCATAGCGCCGGGCCCCCTTTACTGTGTGCGAATCCTGAGACTGTGATGAGGCATGGCTGCTGAAGCTTCCAACCCCTGGCCGAAGAGACTGGTGTTGTTCGCCGGCTTCCTCGCCTTCGTGGGGCTCGTCTACTTGGTCCTCGTGGGGACCCTCAACGAGCCTGCCGCCGGTATCCCGGAGGGAACCCGGGAGGTGCCCGTGGCGTCTGCGCTCCACGTCGAAGGCCAGGTCTACAACCCGGACGAGGTTCCTGCCGGAGGCCAGCACGCCCCGATCTGGATCAACTGCGGCTTCTACTCCCGGCAGGTCCCGGCGGAGAACGTCGTACACGCTCTCGAACATGGTGCCGTGTGGGTGAGTTACCAACCGGAGATCTCTGATCAAGATCTCCAGGTCCTTCGTGGCCTAGCTCGTCCTCTGGAGAAGGTGGTGGTCAGTCCGGTTCCGGGTCAGCCATCTCCAGTGATGGCTACCGCCTGGGGTTTCCAGCTCGAGCTCGAGACTGCCGAGGACCCGCGCCTGGAGCAGTTCGTCAACGAGTTCGCCGGGGCTCTCTCAGCTCCCGAGCCCGGGGGCGCCTGCTCGGGCGGTGTGGGCAACCCGGGCTGACCATGGGTCTTCCGGCGGGTACCCTCGCCGACGATGGCTGAAACCGAATCGGCCCTGATTGAAGCCCTCCGCAAGGCCGGCTACCGGGTGACGTTGCAGCGCCGGCTCATCTGCCGGGTGCTGGCCGAATCCGCCGGTGAGCACCTCACCGCCGCCGACATCGTGGCCAGGGCCGACGCACCCGAGGGGGCCCTGGACCTCTCCACGGTGTACCGGACTCTGGAGGTCTTCGAGGAGCTGGGCCTCCTCCACCACGTCCATCTCGGTCACGGCCCGGGGATCTACCACCTGAGTCGTCAGTCTGATCATCATCATCTGGTCTGCGAGAACTGCGGCCAGGTAGTCGACCTTCCCCTGGAAACTCTCCAATCCGCCTTTGGGGGGATGATCGCCGAGTTTGGCTTCGTTCCCGACGGGCTGCATTTCGCCATTCTGGGAAGGCACGTGGAGTGTCCCGGGCAGTAGACCGGTAGACCCACGGGCGTGCAGAAAAAAGTCTGCATATCTGAGGCGGGGCGGCATCTCCATTTGCCATAATCCAGCTCGTCTCAGGAGGGACGGGATCGAGTGTTGAAACGCTTCAGGTCGCTGGTCGTCACGCTGGTCACGCTGCTGCTGCTCGCCGCCCCTGCACTCTCCGTTACCGCCGGCACGGCCGAGCGGCCCGATCCCCGAGCCCAGGTCGAAGAGGTCAAGGTGATCGTCGACAACGACGGTCAGATCTGGGTCCGGATTTGTTTCGCGGAGCCCTGGGGTGCAGAACCACCGCTCGACCTCTTCTCCTTCTTCTTCCAGCTGTTTGTTTCCGGTCCTCAGTTTTCCCTCGGGGCCGGATGGCAGGTCCATGCCGGTGAAGTCACCCCCTTCGGCACCAACGATCAGGGCGAATTCACCCCCGAGATGTACATCCTCGAGGACGGGTGTGTCCTTCTCAACACCGGGCTGACCACAGAGACCGAAGTTCCCGGCTTACAGGGAGGCATCGACTCGGGCTCCTGGGAGGACGAGGACACCACTCAGGCGGTCTTCGAGAGCCACCAGGTGGACGTCCCACCCGAAGAGTTCGTCCACGGTGACCCCTTCGAGCTGTTCGGCCCGCCCATCTACAACCTCACCACCGGCGAGCCTATAGAGCCCCCGCCCACAACTACTACTACCACCGAGGCGGTCTCGACTCCGGAGGAGACCACGACCACAGTGGCGGCAGTTACCCCGGGCGCGGAGACTCCAAGCACAACCGAGGCGCCGGCCACGACCACACGGCCCCGTACCGTTCCTCGCGAGGGTGTCGAAGTTGGTGAGACCTGCGGCGCCTGCCTCGCGGTTTTGCTGGTCCTCCTTCTGGTGCTGTTGTGTGTGCTTCGTCACTATGTGAAGCGTGAGGAGTGGTGGGAGTGTTGGACGGCGTGGTTCTTTGTGATCTGGGTGTGGGCGCCGTTGGTGTTGTTGTGGGTGTTGTTGTTTGGCCCGGCGGTGTGGTGGTGGTGGATTCCGCTGCTGTTCTGGTTCCCGGTGATCTTCTGGGCGTGGTGGTGGTGGGCGCGTCGGCGTAGCTGGTGGGTCTCGTGGATGGCGTGGATCCCGGTGGGTTGGATGGTGGTGTTGGCGCTGCTGCTGGTGTTCTCTTCGCCGGCCTGGTGGTGGCTGGTGTTCTTCTGGCTTCCGGCGGTGGTGTTCTACCTGTGGTATCGGGGGCGTCGTCAGCCCTGGTGGCTGCCGTGGATGTGGTGGGCGTTCGGGGCTTGGGTGTTGTGGTTCTTCGTTTGGGCGATCTGGTTGGGTCCGGGTTGGGTCTGGTTCTTCCCGGTGGTGTTCTTCCCGGTGTTGTGGTGGTGGGTTGGCCGGTCGGTGGGCTGGGATTGGGATGAGTGGGAGAGTTCGTATTGGGGTCCGAAGCTGTGCTGGCTGATCCCGTGGGCGTTCTTCCCCTTCCTTGCCTGGTTCGTAGCCGCCGGTTCCCTGCTCTGGTGCGGCATCACCTTGCTGGTCCTCTTCCTGGTGCTGTTGTGTGTGCTTCGTCACTATGTGAAGCGTGAGGAGTGGTGGGAGTGTTGGACGGCGTGGTTCTTTGTGATCTGGGTGTGGGCGCCGTTGGTGTTGTTGTGGGTGTTGTTGTTTGGCCCGGCGGTGTGGTGGTGGTGGATTCCGCTGCTGTTCTGGTTCCCGGTGATCTTCTGGGCGTGGTGGTGGTGGGCGCGTCGGCGTAGCTGGTGGGTCTCGTGGATGGCGTGGATCCCGGTGGGTTGGATGGTGGTGTTGGCGCTGCTGCTGGTGTTCTCTTCGCCGGCCTGGTGGTGGCTGGTGTTCTTCTGGCTTCCGGCGGTGGTGTTCTACCTGTGGTATCGGGGGCGTCGTCAGCCCTGGTGGCTGCCGTGGATGTGGTGGGCGTTCGGGGCTTGGGTGTTGTGGTTCTTCGTTTGGGCGATCTGGTTGGGTCCGGGTTGGGTCTGGTTCTTCCCGGTGGTGTTCTTCCCGGTGTTGTGGTGGTGGGTTGGCCGGTCGGTGGGCTGGGATTGGGATGAGTGGGAGAGTTCGTATTGGGGTCCGAAGCTGTGCTGGCTGATCCCGTGGGCGTTCTTCCCCTTCCTTGCCTGGTTCGTCCCCCTCTGCGCCATCGGGTGACAGGTTGTCGAGAGGCGCCTCCGGTTACGCCGACACTCTCCATCTAAATGCGATAGACTTGCGATAAGGATCAGTTCGCAACAAGTCGGAGGTGTCGGATGGAGGCCGTTAGCGGTTTTTCTTGGGCCCTTTTGGTGGCCTCGTTCCTCCTCGGTCTGCGCCATGGGATCGACTGGGACCACATCGCGGCTATCACCGATATCACCAGCTCTCAGGACCAGCCACGCCGAGCACTGTGGTACTCCACCCTCTACGCCCTCGGTCATGGCTCAGTGGTCATCTTCCTCGGCGCTCTCCTCATCCTCCTGAACGTTGCAGTGCCCGACTGGGTTGAGGCTCTGATGGAGAAAGTGGTGGGTGCCACGCTGGTAGTTCTGGGGATCTGGGTCTTTGTCTCTCTGCTTCGCCGGGGAGCCGACTTCCGGCTCCGCAGCCGCTGGATGCTGCTTTTTGCCGCTGTTCGCAAGATGGTGCTGACGGTGCAGGCCCGCCTCACCGGGCAGGACCTACCCTCCTCGGACCCGGACAACGCCCCCTTCGCCAACTACGGGGTGAGGACCTCCCTCGGGGTTGGGGCACTACACGGCGTCGGGGCCGAGACACCCACTCAGGTGCTCATATTCCTCGCCGCCGCCGGGGCGGGTGGCAGGGGGATCGGGCTCGCCACGTTGATTGCCTTCGTCCTCGGAATCATCACCATGAACAGCCTCCTCGCCCTGGGCGCGGTCTTCGGTTTCTTCAGTGCGTCCCGTTCCAGAACCATCTACCTCTCCACCGGGGTGGTGGTGGGGGTGTTCAGCATGGCCATCGGGACCATGTTTCTTTTCGGACTCGGCGATTTCTTGCCGGCGCTGAGCTGAATCCCGTTTCTAATCACCCCAAGGCCCGGATCCGGGCCCTGGTGCATTAGGTTCGCGGGGGGAGGGGTCTGTATACTGCCGGCCGCTTCGATCCCCCTGCCACTCATCGGAGGATTCTCAGATGCTCAACACGATCCTGTACGTCGCGCTCGGTGCGGGGGCGCTAGCCCTACTACTCGCCGTCTACTTCACCCGAGTGGTCATGGCCACCCCTCAGGGCAACGAGCGCATGGTGGAGCTGTCGACCGCTATCAGGGCCGGCGCCATGGCCTTCCTTCGGCGCGAATACACCTGGGTCTCCGTCTTTGTAGTGGTGATGGCGATCTTGATCGCAACGCTCCTCGACTGGGGTGCCCCCTGGGGGGCGGTGGCCTATGTCTTCGGAGCGGTGCTCTCCGGAGGGGCCGGCTTCGTGGGGATGCGTATCGCCACCGCCGCCAACGCCCGCACCACTGAGGCTGCCCGCATCGGGGGAATTCCTGCCGCCCTTCCAGTGGCGTTTCGGGGCGGTGCCGTCATGGGCTTCACCGTGGCCGGCCTCGGCCTTCTCGGGGTCGGCTTCGGCTACCTCTTCTTCAATCAGGTCCTCGGCGACCCGGACTGGGTGGACATCGTCACCGCCATCGGACTGGGCGGTTCTTCGATCGCCCTGTTCGCCCGTGTTGGAGGTGGGATCTACACCAAGGCCGCCGACGTGGGTGCCGACCTGGTGGGCAAGGTCGAGGCCGGTATCCCGGAGGACGATCCCCGCAACCCGGCGGTCATCGCCGACAACGTGGGCGACAACGTGGGCGACGTGGCCGGGATGGGCGCCGACCTCTTCGAGTCCTACGTGGGCGCCATTGTGGCTCCCATCGCCTACTCCGCCCTTGTCTTCGTCGGCCGGGGTTTCGTCGCCGAGGCGATCATCTTCCCCCTCGCCGTCGCTGCCCTGGGGATGTTCGCTTCGATCATCGGATCCTTCCTGGTCAAGGCCAAGGACGAGAGCCACCTGGCCGCGGCCCTGCATCGGGGCACCAACTTCGCCATGATCGCCACCGCCATAGGCGTGGCAGGGCTCGCCGCCTGGATCTTCGGAGACAAGATCGACAACTGGCTGGGGCTGTGGTTCGCCGTCGTGGCCGGACTCGTGGTGGGGTGGTTCGTAGGCAAGATCTCCGAGTGGTTCACCTCCGATCACTACAAGACGGTCAAGGAGATCGCCCGCCAGTCCCAGACCGGCCCGGCCACGGTGATCATCTCCGGGATCTCCGAGGGCATGCGTTCGGCTGCCTTCTCGGTGATCGCAGTGGCGGCAGGTATCGGCGTCGCCTTCTTTGCCGGGGAGTGGGCCATGGGCGACGGGGGCGGGATCTACGGAGTGGCCATCGCCGCTATCGGTGTGCTCGCCACCCTGGGGATCACCATCTCCGTCGACGCCTACGGTCCCATCGCCGACAACGCCGGCGGCATCGCCGAGATGGCCCACCTGCCTCCGGAGGTGCGCAAATCCACCGACGCCCTTGACTCCCTGGGCAACACCACCGCCGCGGTGGCCAAAGGCTTTGCCATCGCCTCGGCGGCGGTGACCGCCCTGGCCCTGTTCAACGCCTTTACCAAGGCCGTGGGCCTCACCCAGATCGACATCTCCCGGGCGCCCACCACCATCGGGCTGTTCATCGGGGCGATGTTCCCCTTCCTCTTCGCCGCCCTCACCATGAGCGCCGTGGGTCGCGCCGCGGGGAAGATGATCGAAGAGGTGCGTCGCCAGTTCCGGGAGATCCCGGGCTTGCGCGAGGGCAAGCCCGAAGCCAAGCCCGACTACACCACCTGTGTGGACATCGCCACCAGGGGTGCGCTCCGGGAAATGATCATTCCCGGCGCGCTCGCCGTCGCCCTTCCCCTCGTGGTGGGCTTCATCGACGTAGAGGCCCTTGGTGGCCTGCTCGGTGGGGCTCTGGTTACCGGGTTCCTCCTCGCCATCTTCATGGCCAACGCCGGAGGAGCCTGGGACAACGCCAAGAAGTTCATCGAGTCCGGGGCGTTCGGAGGCAAGGGCAGTGACGCCCACAAGGCCGCGGTCATCGGTGACACTGTCGGTGACCCCTTCAAGGACACCTCGGGGCCGTCGATGAACATCGTCATCAAGGTGATGACCATCGTGTCGCTGATCTTCGCCTCCGCCTTTATCGGCTGAGAGACTTACCGAGTTCTGACAAGGGGATCACAGCGAGCTAACCGCTGCCTACCAGTGTGAACACCGCAAGGTCGTTCTACACAAGGAGGTAGCGAACATGCGACGCACGATTGCCCTGGTGGCTTTGGCGGCCACGGCCGTGCTCCTGGTGGCCCCCGCCGTGCTGGCCGAGACTGACTCGACCGTGTCGGAGACCACCACCGAGACCGAAGTGCTGCACCCGGAGCGGAGTCGGGAGGTTCCCACGTTGCGGGCCTTCGGTGACGGGACCGCGGAATTCGACGTGGAGCGGGGCGGAATCCGGCTCTTCATCGTCGGTGATGTCACCATCGAAGGCCCCTCGGACCTCGATGTCCGCATCGAGTCGTGGGAGGGTGAGAGCCGTACCGCTCCCGAGTCGGACGGAGGCACGGAGATCGTCCTCAACGGGTTCGCCGGCTCGGTATTCGTCCGGGGTGCCGGCTACACCGTCGAGGCTGAGGGAGACATCGCCGTCTATGCCGCCGGCTACGGCACGGCGAAGCTCGAGGGTACGGGACTGTGGAAGACCAAGTCCTCCAAGGGCACCTGGCCTGCCGAGTTGGGATTCGGTGACTGAAAGTCCCACAGCCACCACCTCATCGAGGAGGGCCCGACGGGGCCCTCCTCTGCTAGTCCTTGGCCGCCTCCATACAGGTCACACCTTCCGGCCCGACCGTCGCCGAGTGGACGGTCCCCGGGGGCAGGTCCAAGCGGTCTCCGGGACGGAGTACGACGGCCCCTTCCCCGGTGTGGAAGGTGATCGCACCTGCTATGCAGTAGAGGACCTTATGGTAGGGGTGGCTGTGTTGGGGGTAGTAGAAGCCTGCCTCGTTCGACCAGGCATGGGGTAACAGCCCTTCTTCGGCGAAGGTCTTGCGGGCGGCCGTCTCGTGGTCGGTCATGGAGAAGAAGATATACCCGAGGGCTTTGGTCAAAGCGTCGCCGGCGCGCCATGATTGGGTTTCCCCACGCAGAGGCAACCCTTGAAAGAGATCGTCTTCATCCGCCATGCCGAGTCCCAGGCCAACACCGATGGGGTGTGGAACGGGCGCACTGACGGGCCCCTGAGCGAGGCAGGCGAGGCCAGCTTGGAGCCCTTGGGTGAAAGGCTCCGCGGCCAGCACTTCGACGTGGTGATCAGCTCTCCGCTGATCCGGGCCCGGCGCACCGCGGCGGCCTTCGCCGACGAAGTCGTCATCGACGAGAGGTTTGTCGAGATCGACCTTGGCCGCTGGGAGGGCATGGCCTTCGACGACGTGATCAAACACCACGGGGAGGAGCTGCGACAGGTCCTCGAGACCCGCACCCTACCCATGGGGGGCACCGGGGAGAGCATCGAAGAGGCCGGACGGCGGGCCCTCGCCGCTGTAGACGACCTGGCGGCCACCTTGGAAGAGGACCAACGGGCCGCGGTGGTCACCCACGGAGGCTTCCTCCAGTCCGTACTTCACCGACACCTGCCGGGACGGGGAAGAAGGGTTCATGCCTTCACCGCGAACACCGCCATCACCAGGCTGGTGTGGCAGTTCGGCCGGCCCCGCCTCGCCACCTTCAACGACGTGGGCCACCTGGGGCCTCGCTCCCCGGTGGTGCGGGCGGCTCTCGACGAAGGCACTCCGGTCTTCGCTTTGGTCCGTCACGGTCGTACCCAGGCCAACGTGGAACGACGGTGGCAGGGTCAGGGAGATTGGGACCTCGACGAGGTGGGAAGGCTTCAGGCCGAGGCCCTGGCCGCTTGGTACGGAAAGTGGTCCAGGGTCTACTCGTCACCCCTTCGACGGGCGACATCGACCGCGGAGAGGGTGGCCCGCAACGGGGTCGTTCCTGTGGAGGAACTCAAGGAGTTGAACATGGGGCGCTGGGAGGGGCTCACCACCGACGAGATCATCGAACGCTGGCCTGAGCTGATGGCGACCATCCACCGCCACGGGGTCGATCTGCGCCGGGGGGAGACGGGAGAGACCTGGGGGGAGCTGACCGCTCGGGTGCGGGCTGCGATGGCCCGCATCGAGCCGGTCGCTGGTGAGCCGACGGTCGTAGTGGCCCACGGCGGAGCGCTGCGGGCCTACCTGACCTCCCTGACCGCCATCGCCGACACCCACTCCCAGTCCCTCTACACCCCGGCCAACACCTCGGTGACCCATGTGGCCCTTACGGAGAGAGGCCCCGAGATCCTCGACTACGCGGTCGCCGCCCACCTCGAGTCCATCCAATAGCCTGGGTGTCGATGCCCGGCTACGACTCCCTCCGTTACGCCCTCGTCAACCGCTGGGACCCGGCGCACCTCAGGACCGTGGACCGTCTCCTTCCCCTCGAACCCGGCGACAGAGTGCTGGAGGTGGGCTGCGGTCAGGGCCACCTCACTAGACGTCTAGCGCAACGGGGTGTGGACATTGTGGGCATTGACGCCAACCCCCATGCGCCCGCCGTGGCCGACACCGACCGGGTCCTCCACATGCACGCCGAGGAACTCGAATTCGACGACAACTCCTTCGATGCCATCGTCTCCTTCCACGCCATCGAGCACATCCCTCCCCTGGAGGAGGCGCTGAAGGAGATGGCCCGGGTGCTCCGGCCAGGGGGCCGGGCATTGTTCGTCTACCCCGCCGAACCGATCCAGGGCCTCTACGCCGTACCCACCTCGATCATCCTCTACGGCACACCGTTCAAAGCCCGGGAAGTCCACTGTCACAAACTGTCGCCTGCCAAGCTGCGAAGAATCGCCGAGCCCCTCGGCTTCCGTGAGACCCACCGGGAGTTCAACCTGTTCAAGTCACCCCAGTTCGTCTCCCTCTTCGAAAGGGAGGAATAGTGGCCTTTGTCTGCGAGAACTGCGGCAATAGCTTCGACCTTCCCCCATCGGTTCGGGAGCGCTACCCGGACTGGACACCACGGCTTTGTCTCGACTGCCGGGACGAGGAGAAAAGGGGGAGTGGCGCCGCCGGCCGGAAGAAGCGTCCTCCCAGCCGGACCAAGAACTCCGACCTGACCCGGGCCGAAGTGCTCGCCGAGTTCACCGAAGGCCCCGACACCGGTGTGTTCTGCGACGGCTCCTCCGAGGGCAACCCCGGGCCCGGTGGATGGGGGGCGGTGTGGGTGGAGAACAACCGGATCGTCGACGAGGCCTTCGGATACGAGTCCCATACCACCAACAACCGGATGGAGCTGATGGCCCTGATCGCCGGGCTGAAGATGCTGCCTGCCGACGCCGAGATCGACGTCTACACCGACTCCCAGTTGGTGGTCAACATCATCACCAAGTGGGCGGAGGGCTGGGAGGCGAAGGGGTGGAAGAAGAAATCGCCGGGACCAATCGCCAACCTGGAGCTGGTCCAGGAGGCTTACCGGCTCTACCGGGAGCGTCCCGGAGTTACGCTCCGCTGGATCCAGGCCCACAGCGGATACCGCTGGAACGAGTACGCCGACGCGCTGGCCACCGCCTACCGCCGCGCCGAGACGTGACCGGCCACCCTCCCATAACCCCCGAACGGCTCCGGGCCTGGGGGAGACACACCTACGGATCGCCTCTCTACGCCCGACTGGTAGAGGTGGTGGCCGGCGATCCCGAGCTGATTCGGATCATCAACAGGATCGAACATCAGCCCCGACCGAACATGCTCTTCGCCGCTGTCCATTACCTGCTCCTCAGCGGGGTCGACCATCCCCTCGCCCGGTTCTACCCCAGCCTGGCGGCGGAACCAGAGCCTCTGCGAGACGTTGATCCGGTCTTTCGCGACTTCGTCGCCGGAAACGAGGAGGAGATCGTGGAGATCGGCCGGACTAGATACACCCAGACCAACGAGTGCCGCCGCTGCGTGGCCCTGGTCCCCGCGATGTGGGCGGCCCCCTTCGGCCCCTTCCATCTGGTGGAGCTGGGCGCTGCCGCCGGGCTCAACCTGGCCTTCGACCACTATCACTACCGCTGGGGAGGCATCGAGTGGGGTCCTGCCTCTCCGGTGGAACTCGTCGCTGAGAGTCGGGGGGAGCCTCCACGACCCCGGGCGGTCCAAGTGCTCAGCCGGACCGGTGTCGACCTACGTCCGGTGGATCCCTCCGACCCCGACCAGCGGCTCTGGCTCGAGGCCCTCATATGGCCGGAACACCATGAGCGTCGCCTCCGGCTAGCCGCCGCCCTCGAAGTGGCCGCCGGCGTAGACATCGATTTGATCAAGGGTGACTTCCTCGAACTTCTCCCTGCGGTCTTGGAGAGCCTTCCCGCCGGGGAACCGGCGGTGGTGGTCAGCTCCTTCGTCTTGGTGCAGCTCACCGAGGCCCAGCGTCAGGAGCTAGAGGAGGTGGTGGCGGCGGCGCGGAGACACCGACCCCTTCATCGGGTCTCCTTCGAGCTGCTGGACAAGACCGACCCGGCGGCGCGTCTCCGGGTAGACGACGGTTCCGGCTGGGAGGAGCTAGCCCAGGCCCACCCCCACGGAGAATGGGTGGAGTTCTACGCCCGGCCGTAAACTGGGACCAACGCCCCGTTCATGACCCCCGAATCTTCGGAGAGGAGGAATTGAGCGACGGCGGCGATCTCATCCGGGGTGGGCCAGTTGACGTAGTCGGCGTAGGGCATCGCCGCCCGGGTCGCCGGAGTGTCGATCACCGACGGCATGAGGACATTGGCGGTGACGCCGGTGTCGTACAGCTCCTGGGCGACGGTCTTGCCAAGAGCGACCACTCCGGCTTTGGCGATGTTGAAGGCCGCCTGTCCCTCCGGATAGTCCACCGCTCCCCGGCTTCCCACCAGGACGATGCGACCCCAACCCGTTTTCTTCAGGTGAGGCACCGCGGCGCGGACGGCGTAGAAGGCCGAGCGCAGGTTGAGGTCGAGCATGCGCTCGAAGCGAACATCGTCGGTCTCGTCTACGTCGCGGCCCCCGGCCCAGCCTCCCACCAGGGAGCAGAGGCCGTGGATCGGGCCCCAACGCTCGACGACCTGCTTGACGAAGGCGTTGGCCGCCTCGGCGTTGGTGCAGTCCACCCGGGTGAGGGATAGCCGCTCTTCGTCCACTTCGAACTCCTCTTCGAAGCGGGCCGCTTCTTCAGGAAGGAGGTAGGAGACGGCCAGGCGGTAGTCACCGTCTATGAGCCGGCGGACCAGGGCGGTCCCGAGGCCACCGGTGCCTCCGGTGAGAATGAACGTCTTCTCCACGAGGCCCAATATAGGTTGCTCTCCCTCAAGGCCGCCACAGGACCCACAGGTCCGACACGTTGGTGCCGGTGGGTCCGGTCTTCATCAGGTCCCCAGCGGCCTCCAGGTAGACCGCGGAGTCGCAGCGGGTGAGGGCAAGGGCGGGGTCGCCGCCCCGGGCTAGGGTGGCGCCGTCGACGATGGCGCCGGCGCCGTCGCTTCTCCCATCCACGCCGTCGGTGGCGAAGGCAGCGAAGATCCCCTCGGTGCCCGCTAGTTCCATGGCGGCGAGTAGGGCGGCGTGGCTGTTGCGGCCACCGACGCCGGGTCGGTCCACCTTCACGTCGGGCTCCCCGGCGGCGACCGTCACTCCGGACTGTGTGTTGTCCAGGAACCGACGGAGGCAATCCTCCACCGGCCCGTCGAGCCACCCGTCGGCCACCCGGGCTTCCACCCCTTCGGAACGGGCTGCCTCGGCGACTGCACCGGCTGCGGTCCTGCCGTCGGCGAGGACCGTGACCGGACCGCGGCCGGGCATTCCCTCCTCACCTCGAGCAATGGCGGCGCGCTGGTCAGCGGTGAGCGTCACTCCGTAGGCGTCCAACAGCTCCAGCACCCGTTGCGGATTCCGGGGCCAGGGGATGGTCGGGCCCGACGCCACCACCTCCGGTCCGGCCGGGCCCACATCGGAGATCACATACGTTTCCAGTTCGCCGGGGACCGCCCGGGCCAGGCCACCTCCCTTGATCGCGGAGAGGTGGCTCCGCACCAGGTTGATGTCTTCGATGGAAGCGCCACCGTCGAGGAGAGCCTCCCCTGCCCTTCTTAGGAGGTCGAGGTCGATTCCGGGGGTGGGGTGCTCGCAGAGGGCGGACCCTCCCCCGGAGACCAGCACCACGCATCGGCCGGTGGCCGCCGCCGCTACCTCCAGGACCCGCCGTCCCGCCGCCAGGCTCCGCTCGCCGGGTAGAGGGTGGTCCCCGATCAATAGTTCTATCCCCTCCGGCACGTCGGCCGGGGCGTTGGTGACACACACCCCAGTCACCGCTCCTAGGGCCCGGACCGCACCGCGGCACATCCCGGGGGCGGCCTTTCCGATGGCGATAACGGTTATCGGGTCGGGTCCGCCGGGATGCAGAGCCTTCGCGGCGAGGGTCTCGGGGTCTATGGCGGTGAGGGTATGGTCGAGCCAGCGACGCAGGGCAACCCGACGCTCCTGCCGATTCACCCCAACAACTCCCGTAGCCAGCGGCCCCTGGGATGGGCCAGGGCCGCGACCAGGTCGGCGGGGGAGTCGAGGTCGAGGAGCAGCCTGGGGGTGGCCACTACCTTCGGAGAGTTCAGCCGGGCGAGATGACGGTGAAAGGAGCCCTTACCGAAGGCGAAGGCGAACCCTCCTCTACTGCCGATGGCCGAGGTCCCGCCATCGGAGGAAGGGGCGATAGGGTCGAAGCCCTCGGCGAGGAGGGCAGCGAGGGTGCGGACGTCCCCGGCGTCGAGCAGGGGAAGGTCGGCGTGGAGGACAATCCAGGAGCTGTGACTCACCTCGGCCCAGGCCACGCCCGAGGCAGCGGCGGTGTCGAGTCCGGACTCCGGATCGGGCAGGGAGGGGAACCCCTCCGCCGTGGCCCACGTGGCCACTTCGGCGTCGGCGGTCACCACCAGGGGGAGCAGATCAGCGGTCGCTACAACACCAGCGACATGGGAGGCGAGGGCGCGACCCAGCTCGACACGTTCGGTCTCTTCCACCGCCTCGGCCAGCCTGGTCTTGCCGAGACGGAAGGATCTGACTGGTATGACCACCACTGTTGGCACCCTTCTGAGGGTAGAGGGGAATAACTGACCCGGCCGGTGAGGTTTCGAGATTGGACCTACGCGGAGGATGCATGCCCAAGGCAGTTTGGAACGGAGCGGTGCTCGCCGAGAGCGAGGAGACAATCGTCGTGGAGGGGAACCACTACTTCCCGCCCGACTCGATAAGACTTGAGTACTTCCAGGAGTCGGACCGCCACACCCGTTGCTTCTGGAAGGGCACTGCCAGCTACTACGACGTGGTGGTCGACGGTGAGGTCAACCCGGGCGCCGCGTGGTATTACCCGAAACCCTCCAAGGCAGCTAAGAAGATCAAGGGCTATGTGGCCTTCTGGGGCGGGGTGAGGATCGAGACCTAGGGGACGACTAGGACCGGACAGGGAGCCATATGGCAGATCCGGTCCGCCACCGAACCCAGGATCACCCTTTCAAAGAGCCCGGCACCGCGGCGTCCGATCACCAGCAGGTCGGCCTTCTGCTGCTCACAGACCGCCATGAGCCTGGTGGCGGGATCGCCCAGCTCTTCGATGGTCTCGTGGTCGATGCCCTCCAGGTCCAGTTTGGACTCGGTCTCGGCGAGGACCTCGCGGCGTCCCTCGGCCAGGGCCGCGGAGAGCGCCTCCGGGGGTGGGGGAGCGCCTCCGATGCCCCACCAACCTTCGGGGGGCCGGACCACGGTCACCAGGAACAACTTTGCCCGGTTTACCCGAGCAAGGGCCACCGCCTTCTCCGCTGCCCGAAGGCTCGTGTCCGATCCGTCGACGCCCACCACGATGGTGGAGATCTTCCAATCCATGTGCTCGTTCCTACTCTCCCT
This sequence comes from Acidimicrobiia bacterium, assembly GCA_046756405.1. Taxonomy (GTDB): domain Bacteria; phylum Actinomycetota; class Acidimicrobiia; order Spongiisociales; family ZC4RG35; genus JBHHWH01. Next base: position 29,388 of record JBHHWH010000006.1, read on the forward strand.
AAGAGCCTATATCAGGAATTGGACGAGATGGCCGACCGCCAGCCCATACAGACCCGCCACCAGGTCATCGGCGGTGATGCCGACACCGCTGCCGAGACGGTCCGCGGCGGCCACGCCGGGGAAGGCACCCTTGAAGATGTCGGCGAGCCGGAACACCACGAACCCGGCCATCACCCCCGGCCAGGCGAACACCCCGATCAGTGTCAGCGAGACCCCGGCGGCCTCGTCGACGACGATCCAGGGTGCGTCGCCTTCGGTGTTCGCCAGCTGGCCCGACACCCAGACGCTCAGGGCGGTTGTCACCACGAAAAGCCCGATCTGGCCACCTGACCCCAGGTAGCGGCCCACAGCCAGGACCACGGGTAAGGCGAAGAGGCTGCCAACCGTTCCCGAGCCCGCGGGGTCGCCCCTCAGCCTGCCGAGGATGAGGCCGGTACCGAACCAGGAGGCGATGAAGCGGATCACGTCGGGTCGAGCCTAGAACCGAGTTTCTCCTCGCCGAGGTCGCGTATAGCCTGGGGCCATGGAACCTGCATCTCACATATGGAGCGACGGCGAGCTGGTCCCGTGGGATGAGGCCACCGTTCACTTCCTATCCCACGCCCTCCAATACGGCACTGGGGTCTTCGAGGGCATCCGCGCCTACGACACCCCCGAGGGCACCGCGGCATTCAGGCTCCACGATCACAACCTGCGGCTGGAGGCATCGGCGCGAGCCTACGGCATCCCGATGAAGTGGAGCGTTGCGGAGATCGACCAGGCCTGTGTAGACCTGCTGCGAGCCACCGAGCTGGAGTCGGCCTACATCCGTCCTCAGATCTTCTACGGTCTCGGCTCAATTGGCCTCGACCCCTCCACCAACGAGGTGCACACCATGATCGGTGCCATCTCCTTCGGCGTCTACCTGGGCGAGGAGGGGATTCGCAACGGGATCAGGGCCATGGTGTCATCCTGGCGCCGCATCTCGCACACCTCGTTCATTCCCACCGCCAAGGGCTCAGGAACCTACCTCAACTCGACCATGGCCAAACTGGAGGCGGTGAGGGCAGGCTACGACGATGCGATCATGCTCAACGAGGCCGGAACAGTCTCCGAGGGCAGCGGCATGAACCTGTTCACTGTCAGCCGGGGTGTGGTCTACACCCCGCCGGTGTCGGCGGGGATCCTCCAGGGCATAACCCGCAACTCGGTTATCCAGCTCCTCGCCGATGAGGGGATCGAAGTGAAGGAGATGGAGATGGCCCGGGGCAGCCTGTACGCCGCCGACGAGGTCTTTTTGACCGGGACCGCCGCCGAGGTGACCCCGGTGCGGGAGATAGACGGAAGGACGATCGGCGAAGGCCGGCCCGGACCCGTCACCCGGAAGGCCCAGGATCTGTATTCCGCCGCGGTGCTGGGCAAGCTGGATCAGTACCGCCATTGGCTCACCTACGTCTGATGGGTCAGGAGCCGAGGGTATTGGTCACGGAGGCGGAACGGCCCCGCCCCGTACCCGAACCGGGTCCCGCTCGACCCTGGCGGCCCGACAAGCCCGGAGTGCCCAAAGGTCCCGACGAAGTTCCCCACGGGGGGCCCTTCGGCCACACCGGCCCCGACCAGGGCTGGGCCTATGTGATCATCGACCGTCTGGGACTCCCCGACGACGACTCCAGGCTCCGTGAGGTAGTGGCCGCCCTGATGATGGCGCGGGCCGCGGCCCTCGGCCGGGCCCCGGTACCAGGAGACCTCGAAGTCGCCCTGGTTCTGTGCGGCTTCGGCCCCGACGCTCCGGCGGAGCTGAAGCAGCGCCGGGAGCGGTGGCTCGAAGCGGCCTCCCACGAGCCCAGACCCGGGGAGACGGCGGTAGCCGAGGTTGATCCGGTGTTGCTGGCCAACGCGCCGGAGCAGATCCGCTACGCCCTGGCCCACGGCAACCGCGGCTAGGCCACGGCGCTCCATTACCGTCTCCCGCGATGAAGATCGTCCGTATCAAAGCCGACGACGACATCGTCTACGGCGTCGCCGACGCCGAGGGTGTTCTCGTCTACCGGGGTTCGCCCTTCGTGGCCTGGGAGCCCACCGAGACCGTGGTCCCGTGGGAGAAGGTGCACCTGCTGGCCCCGGTGCTGCCGACGAAGATCCTCTGTGTTGGTCAGAACTACGAGGACCATGCCGGGGAGATGGGTGAGGAGGTCCGGTCCGAGCCTCTCGTTTTCATGAAGCCGGCCACGGCGGTGGTCGGCCCCAACTCAGCCGTCGTCCACCCGCCGATCAGCAACGAGGTCCACCATGAGGCGGAGCTGGCGGTGGTGATCAGCCGTCCCGCCCGAAATATCAAGGCTGAGGACGCCTCCGCCTACATCTTCGGCTACACCGCCGCCAATGATGTCACCGCCCGGGACCTCCAGGCTAAGGACGGGCAGTGGACCCGGGCCAAGGGGTTCGACACCTTCTGTCCCCTGGGCCCTGCCATCGAGACTGAGCTGGACCCCACCGAGCGCCTGGCGGTGATCTGCCGGGTGAACGGCGAGGTTCGCCAGGCCGGGTTCACCGCCGACATGGTCTTCGGGGTGGGCCAGATCGTCGAATACATCACTGCCTTCTGCACCCTTCTTCCCGGTGATGTGATCCTCACCGGCACCCCGTCAGGTGTGAGCAAGGTGGAGCCGGGGGATCTGATGGAGGTGGAGGTCGACGGGATCGGCACCCTGGCCAACCGGGTGGTGGCGCCATGACGGTCCGGGTGCGCATGGCCCCCTCGCCGACGGGTCGCCTGCACGTGGGCACCGCCCGGGCCGCCCTGTTCAACTGGCTGTACGCCCGCCACCACGACGGCGTGTTCATCCTCCGCATCGACGACACCGACCGGGAGCGGTCCACTGTGGAGTTCGAAGGGGACATCCTCGACTCGCTGCGCTGGCTGGGCCTCGACTGGGACGAGGGAGTGGAGGTGGGTGGCCCTCACGGCAGTTACCGCCAGTCGGACCGCTTCGATCGCTACCGGGAGGTGGCCACCTCCCTGGTCGCCTCCGGTGCGGCCTATTACGACGGTCGCCCCGCAGAGGAGCTCGAGGAGTTACGCCGCCAGGCCCAGGTGGAGGGGAAACATCCAGGCCACTACATCCGCCGCCCCGAGACCGACTTCGACTCCGGGCCGATCCGCTTCTCGGTCCCTCAGGATGGGACGGTGGTCTTCGAAGACCTGATCCGGGGGGAGGTGAGCTTCGAGCCGGCGTCCATCGACGACTTCGTCATCCTCCGCTCCAACGGCACCCCCACCTACCACCTGGCCTCCACCGTGGACGATGTGGACTATGGGATCACCCACGTGGCCCGCGGGGAGGATCTCCTGCCGTCCACTCCCAAGCACATCCTCCTAACCCGGGCCATGGGCGCCGCCGAGCCCGCCTACGCCCACCTGCCGCTGCTGTACGGCACCGACGGGAAGAAGCTCTCCAAACGTCACGGGGCCACCGCGGTCTCCGAGTACCGGGAGCGGGGGTTCCTCCCCGAGGCGATGTTCAACTACCTGGCGACTCTGGGATGGTCGGTGGACGGGGAGACCACCATCTTCACCCGCGAGGAGGCGATAGCCGCCTTCGACTTGACCGACGTCTCCAAGAACCCGGCGGCCTTCGACCCGGACAAGCTCCTGTGGATGAATGGGGAGTACATCAGGGCCATGGACCTGGACCGTTTCCTGGAGCTGGCCCGACCCCACGTGGAAGGGGCCCTGGACCCGACCCTCACCGACGACGAGTGGGAGCGGTTCGTCCTCATCGCTCCCCTGGTCCAGGAGCGCACCAAGCTGTTGCCGGAGATCGGGGATCAGGTGCGGTTCCTCTTCGAGGACATCACCTACGACGAGCGGTCGTGGAAGAAGGTGATGACCAAAGACGGCGTCGCCCGGGTGTTAGACGAAGGTCTGGTCCGGCTCGAATCGCTGGAGAGCTGGGAGGTGTCCGAGATCGAGGCCGCTCTGCGCCAGATCCCCGAGGATCTGGGGATCGGTGCCGGCAAGGCCTTCCAACCGTTGCGGGTGGCGGTCACCGGGTCTTCGGTGAGCCCGCCGCTGTTCGAGTCCATCGCCGCCCTGGGCCGAGAGAAGACTCTGGAGAGGATCGCCTGGGCCCGGAGAGAGTTGGGCTGACCCCCGGCCCGGCGTAACCTGACCTTCGCCCTGGTCCCGTCGTCCAGGGGCCTAGGACGCCGGCCTTTCAAGCCGGAAACGCGGGTTCGAATCCCGTCGGGACCACGAGATAGCCCCGAGCGCCTCGCCGTGTCGGCTCCGCTCGGGTGATGCTTGGCGAGAGAGCGCTTGACCCATGGGGGGGTCGGTATGATCGCTGGCGCACTCAAGCGGGGACCGGGCATAGCCCGGTGAGGTCCTAGAGGGAAAGGAGGGCGAAGTATGGTTCGTCGCAACGGAATTCTGCTCCTACTCGTTGTGTCTCTGGTTGCGATTGCCGTACCGGCGTTCGCCAATCATGACAACGGCGATGGGAAGGAATCCTGCAACTCCGGGGAGATCTGTCTCTACGACTGGAAGACATGAAGCGTTCCAGCACAGGCCATCGCTTGCGCGGAGGGCCGCTCATCGGAGCGGCCCTCCTCCTGGTCGCCTCGTGTTCGGCTCCTCTGGGCGACTCTGAGCGGGCAGGCGCCGAGACGCCTCGGGAAGTTGGAGAGCTGTCCTTCTCCGATCAGCCGGTTTTGTCCCTTCCGGTTGAGGAGGTGACCACGATCCGTCGGTTTGTCGGCCGGCTGTTCGACGAGTGCATGGCCGAGAGGGGGTTCCCTCAGTATCTCGAGTTCACCGTTCCCGAAGAGGCGGTCACCAGTCTCGACGACAACGGCTTGTCGGTGTACATGTTCGGGCCGTCCACCCGAGAAGAGGCGTTGCAGCACGGCTACAACCCGCTGGCGCTATGGCCGAGGATCCCGTCTTTCCCGAAGGTGATCGCCAACGATGAGGCCTTCGAGGTGGCGGTGCTGGAATGCCGCTCCTCCTCGTGGGGCAGGCTCGGTGAGCACGCCGAGGCAACGGTCAGGTCTGTCGGGAGGCTTGGTGAGACGCTGCACAATGCATCTATGCAGAGGTTGTTGGCCACGGAGGAGTTCCGCCGTCTGCATGAGGCCAGGGTCGCTTGCCTGGGGGAGGCCGGGTTCCCGGTCACGAGCGGGCCAGACCTTTGGCTCCGTCCGAGCGGTGAATACTTCGGGCTTCAATTCGGGAACATCGAGATGGTTTCTGACGAACCGATCCCATCACTCGCTCCCGGGGAGGTGAAGGTCATCTACCCACCTGAGCGGAGCTACACCCCCACCGAAGAGGAGGTGAAGCTGGCCCTGGCCGACGTTGCCTGCCGGGAGAAGCTGGACTTTCATCAGAGGGTGTTGGCCTTGGCGATCGAGATCCAGACAGAGCTGATGGCAGAGTTCGAGGCCAACCTGCAAGAGCTGAAGATCGCCCTGGATGACATACTTGACACCATGCGCCAGATAGAGGGCGGGGGCTGAGGTTGGCCAGTCGACAGCGCCGGCGATTCCTCGCGGTGGTCCTGTTCCTCGTGATCTCTGCTCTGCTGGTAGGTCTCGGGGTGGTGGTGGGTTCCCGGCTTCAGTCGCCGGAGCAGCTCGCCGCGCTGGCAGAGCCTCCGCCGCCCTCGCCGGTGCAGGTGGAGGTGGAGGAACGGCTTCTCGAGTCGGTGGTGGTCCTCCGTGCCTCGCTGACCGAGGTGGAGGCCGAAGGGGTCAGCTTGCCCATGGGGGGTGGGGCCGTCGTGACATCGGTGGCAAAGCGTGGTGGTGAGACGGTCCGACCCGGCGATCTGCTGCTTACGGTGGAGGGCCGTCCCAGGATCGCCCTTCAGGGGGACTTCCCCTTCTACCGCGATCTGGTCTCCGGCGATGAGGGCCCCGACGTTCTCCAGCTCGAGGAAGCTCTGGTGGAGCTGGGGTATCTGGAGGCGGCCGATGGCGAGTTCGACCACGGGACCCAACACGCCCTATCGGCCCTCTACGACTCTGTTGGGTTCAAGCCACCAGGCGAGACCGTAAGACAGGTGTCAGCCTCTAAGGACGAGCTGGTGGTCTTCCCGGTCCTTCCCGTGGAGCTGACCGAGGTAGCCTTGGAGGTGGGTGACGATCTCACTGCGGTCCCGGGGCCTCACCTGATTACCTCTTCCGATGTCACCCTCCTGGAGGCGGAGACCGCTGACACCCAGGTTGTCGGGGTCCTCGACCAAGGCATGCGTCTGGTGGCCGTCGACGATCTGCGGGGTGTGGACTTCGAGGTGGAGGTGGCCTCGGTGGAGACCGCCTCGGAGAGCTTTCGGATCACCTTCCTTGTCGTCGGAGAAGCGCCAGATCTGGCGGTGGGCCGTTCCTTTCGGGTCGAGGTGCCCGTGGCTACGACGGGCGGTCCGGTCACTGCGGTGCCGGTTATCGCCCTGTTCACCGGACCCGACGGCTCCACCTTCGTCTCCACGCCGCGTGGCGATGTGGAAGTTCGGGTGGGACTGGTGGTGGACGGATGGGCCGAGGTCGAGGCCGTCGACGGAAGCCTGAAGCCCGGCGACCTGGTGACGGTCTCGTCGCTGGTGGGTGATGGCTCTTAGCCTGCTGGAGCTGCGCTCCGTCAGCCGCATCTACGGCCAGGGTGTGGCGCAGGTATCGGCCCTGTCGGATGTCTCGTTGAGGGTCGAGGCCGGCGAGTTCGTTGCCGTGACGGGTCCCAGCGGATCGGGCAAGACCACCCTGCTCAACATCCTTGGGCTCCTCGATCGTCCCGATCGCGGGGACTACCTCCTCCAGGGTGAGTCCACTGGGGAGCTGTCGGAGGTGGAGCGAGCGCGGCTGCGAGGGTCTTCCTTGGGGTTCATCTTTCAGGCCTTCAACCTGATTCCGGAGAGGTCGGCTTTGGAGAACGTCGAGTTGGGCCTTCGGTATCGAGACCTTCCCAAAAGAGCCCGGACCGCGGCCGCCAGGGCCGCCCTGAACCGGGTGGGCTTGGAGGCCCGCCTCGACCATCTACCCCGCGAGCTGTCGGGTGGGGAGCAGCAGCGCACCGCCATCGCCAGGGCGATCGTCGGCGGGAGGAGTCTCCTCCTGTGCGACGAACCCACCGGAAACCTTGACAGCGAGACGGCCCATGAGGTGCTGAAGCTGCTCGTCTCCCTGAACCAGGCAGGGGCCACGGTGGTGCTGGTCACCCACAATTTGGCCATGGCCGGCTACGCCCACCGGATGGTGAGCCTGGCGGACGGTTCGGTGGCATGAACCGAAGAGCGGGCAGGCCCTCGGCAGCGGTGGTGGCGGCGAGCGAGGCCGCCGCAAGCATCTTCCTGAATCCGGGGAGATCCGCCCTGATAGCTCTGGGTGCTGTCGTCGGGGCGGCACTGTATACCACCACGCTGGGCCTGACGGGAACCGCCTCCTCCCAGGTGAGGGAGGACTTTGACGCCTTCCGAGCCACCGAGGTGGTCGCCACGTCGGAAACCGACGATGTTGACTGGGTCTCCGCTTCCGGCCTTGAGAGCGTGAGCTGGCTAAACGGGGTGGTTGCCGTCGGTGCGGCCCGGTTCTCCGACGAGCGGCATTCGGTATCAACCTCCGTACAGCCCGAGGGTGGCCTCATGGTGCGGGTCTCCGGTGTGACCCCGGGGGCGCTGGAGGTCATGAAACCCGAGATCATCGCGGGCCGGCTTTTCGACGAGATCCACGAGGAGAGGGAAATCCCGGTGGCGGTGATTCCCGAGTCGCTGGCCCAGGACTTGGTTGGTGTCCGTCTGGGATCGCAGCTTCGGATCGGGAAGGCCACGGTGGTGGTGATCGGCAGCTACCGCGACCTGAGGAGGGGACTCGACCTGTTGGGCTCGGTGCTGGTGCCCCTCTCCGCCTCGGAGCCCTGGCTCTCCGATGTCCCGCCCGAGGTCTACGTCGAAGTAGCTCCCGGGGCGGCCCGCACCGTTGCCCGCCAGCTTCCCCTCGCCCTGCGACCCGACGCCCCGGAGGCAGTTGCTGCCACCTCCCTCCTCGACCCTGAGCAGTTTCGCCTCCGTGTCGAAGGCCGCCTCGTTCAGCTCTCGGTGATGGCATCGATCGCGGCGCTGGTGATCGGAGCGGTGGTGATCGGGGTCTCGGCTGCCTCCAGTGTCTCCCTCCGTACACCCGAGTTCGGTCTGAGACGCGCCCTCGGGGCTACACCTTGGGACCTGGGCTCCCAGGTCCTTGGTGAGACGCTGCTGCTCGGCGGGCTGGGCGGACTTGTAGGAGCCTCGGTGGGGCTTTTGGCAACCGTCGGAATCGCCCTGACCAACGGGTGGACACCGGCCCTGGATGTGGCCGCCGCGGCGTGGGCAGCGGTCGTCGCCGCGGGGGGAGGGCTGGTGGGTGGGTTGTTCCCGGCTCGGCGAGCAATGCGCATCGAGCCCGCCGAGGCCCTTCGCCGCTGAACGCGAAAAAAACCCACTCACGTCCTCGAACAGGCGTTCGACAGAGTGCTAGCTTGGCGCTTCCATGTCTCTGCCTGACGTCGAGCAGCTCACCCGGGAGTGGAAGAAACTCCAGGCGCGCTACGGGATAGCCGAGTCTTCTCCCGAGTTGGAACGTTTAGAGCGGGGGTTTTCCCGGAGAAGAGCCAGGATCGGTTTTCTTCGTGACCAGATCGAGGAGCTGAACGCCGAAGTCAGGGTCCTGGAAGAGGAGCTCGTCGGTCTGGCCAAGCTGTTGGGCCTGGTCCTGGAAGAGGCCGTCGAAAAGGTGAAGACGGGCGAGGGAGAGGGCTGGTCACCGGTTCCGGTGCTGGGGTTCCGCATCTGGGTGCTTCGGGACGGGCGTTTCCGCGGCTATCGCGAAGCCTGGCGTCACCGTGAGATGACTGCCCACTGTCTGACAACGGGGAGCGACTTCGAGGTGCCGCACACCGACGGCCGCTGCGGCGACCCGCCCTGCGGTATCTACCTGGCCAAGGACGTAGCCGATCTCCTCAATGCCCACGTCGAGTTCGACCTCGATGAGATCGCCGTCGGACTAGTGGGTCTGAGCGGGAAGGTGGTAGAGCACGAACGGGGCTACCGAGGTGAGCACGCCACGGTGATGGCACTGGCCCTCGTAGTGGACGCGGAGGTCTGCACTGTCTCCGACGTGGAGGAGATCGCTGCGATCTTCGAAAAGGGTGTCCCTGTCAACGATGTTCCCCTGAAGGATCCGGGGAAGGCCCGTGCCCGGATCATCGACTTCATGAGAGAGGAGAGGAGGTTGAGATCCCAATGGACATCGGCGAGCCGCAGCGGGTGATCGAAGTCGAACCGCTTCGGGAGCCGGCGCAGGTGCCAGAGCAGGAGCCCGTCGTGGAGCCTGAAAAGGAGCCGGTGGAGCGTCCCTGATTTCTCAAAATCGGGATCAGCTAGCACAGTGGGGCGTACGAGATGTCGTCCCAGGCACTTCAGGTATACAACACCTTCCTCGCCCTGCTGGCCCTCTTTTCGGTGGCGGCCGCGGTGGGTCTACTGGGTTTCAGGATCTGGACGGGTCCCGACCGCACCAGGGGGCTGGGCCTGGGCACCGGGATCCTCTGGGTTGCCTGGTTGGTGGCGCTGGTCTCCACCTCGGGATCCCTCATCTACTCCGAGGTGATCGGGTTCATCCCCTGCAAGCTGTGCTGGTTCCAGCGGATCGCCATGTATCCGATGGTGGCGGTGCTTCTGGTGGGGGCGGTACGGCGGGAAGCCGCCGCCAAGTACTACGCCCTGCCCCTCTCCGTGGTGGGATTCGGCATCTCCGTCTGGCACTACCTGATCCAGACTCTCCCCGGACTCGAGACCGGTGCCTGCGACCTGGCCAACCCCTGTTCGGCCAAGTATGTGAACGTCTTCGGCTTCATAAGCATCCCCTTCATGGCCGGTGCCGGTTTCCTGCTCATCTCTGTTCTGCTCGCTTTCTACCTGGGAGGTACCCGTGAGTAAGGCCCTGTGGTGGATCGTTGGTGGTGTCGTCGGTTTGGGGCTCGTCTTTTGGATGGCGATCTCCATCGCCACCGAGCCTGAACTCGATCCTTCCACCGAGTTCGGTGAGGTCGTGGTTGACGGTGCTCCCCTTCCCGTGCTCGGAGAACCTGGCACTCCAGATCCAGCTTTGGGCACAGTGGCACCTTCAATCACGGGGTCCGACTGGGAAGGCAGAACCTTCCACATCGGCCCCGATGGACGGCCCAAGATCCTGCTCTTCCTCGCCCACTGGTGTCCCCACTGTCAGGCCGAGGTTCCCGAGGTGGTTACCTGGCTGGCCCAGGGCGGGCTCCCGGCGAACGTGGACATGTATTCACTCAGCGTCGGGGCCAACCCCACCCGACCGAACTTCCCTCCCAGCGCCTGGCTGGAGCGGGAGGGTTGGACCCTTCCGGTCATCCGCGACGACGAGGCCGGCTCGACGGTCCGGGCCTACGGGATGAGTGGCACCCCCTTCTACGTCGTCCTTGACGGTGACAACCGGGTTGTCCTCAGGGTCTCGGGCCGGATCGGAACCCAGGGCCTGGAAGCTCTGGTCGCCCTCGCCGAAGAGGCCGCCTCGGGCTAAGACTCCAGGGCCCGAATCTTTTCCAGGCGGCGGAGGTGACGGTCCTCCCGGGTGAACTTGGCTTCGAGGAACGTGGAGACCAGGTCCTCGGCCAGGGCCACGCCGATCACCCGCGAACCAAGGGCGAGCACGTTGACGTCGTCGTGTTCCACCATCTGATGGGCGGTGTAGGCGTCGTGGGCGACGGCAGCCCGGATACCCCGCAGTTTGTTGGCGGCGATGGCTGCCCCGGCACCCGAACCGCAGATGATGATCCCCCGGTCGGCTCTTCCGTCGAGGACCGCCTGGGCGACAGCGGCGGCATAGTCGGGGTAGTCGACCGGCTCCGGGGTGTGGGCTCCCAGGTCGTACACCGCGTGGCCCGACTCGGCGAGCCAAGCGGAGAGGTGTTCTTTGAGTTCGTATCCAGCGTGGTCGGAGCCGAGGGCGATTCTCACCTGGGGCAGGGTAGCCAGCCGACGTCTCGAGTCGGGGTCATCGGGGCTTGGCGGTGCGGGCGGCTACATTCTCAGGGGTGTCGAAGATCCTGGTCCAGGGCGGCCGAGCCCTCTCCGGAGCGGTTTCGGTCCTGGGGGCCAAGAACGCCGTCCTCAAGGAGATGGTCGCCACCCTCCTCGCACCGGGACGGCACCGCCTCTCCAACATCCCCAGGATCCTCGATGTGGAGCTGATGTGCCGGGTCCTGGAGCACACCGGTTGTCGGGTCGAGCAGGGTGAGCACGAGCTGTGGGTCGTCGTCCCCGAAGAGCCTCGCCCCGAGGCGCCGATCGAGCTGGTCCGTCAGATGCGGGCCTCCATCGTCGTGCTGGGACCGCTGCTGGCCCGATGCGGACAGGCGCGGGTGGCCCTTCCGGGCGGTGACGACCTAGGGGCCCGCCCTATCGACTGGCACCTAAAGGGCCTGGAGCAGATGGGTGTCGGCTTCGAGCTGGAGCACGGGGAATTGGTGGCCCGGGTCGACGGTCGGCTCAAGGGCACCGAGGTGGAGTTGCCCTTCCCGTCGGTGGGGGCCACCGAGAACCTCCTCTTCGCCGGGGTGCTCGCCGAGGGGGAGACGGTGATCGTCAATGCCGCTCGGGAGCCGGAGATCGAAGACCTGATCACCCAGCTGGTCGCCATGGGAGCTGAAATTCGAGGCCGAGGAACCTCTCTGGTCACGATTCGGGGTGTTGAGCGGCTCCACGCGGTGGAACACGCCGTGGTGCCCGACCGGCTGGAGGCAGGTACCTACGCCATCGCCGGGGCGATCACCGTTGGGGACGTGACCGTCACCGGCTGTCGGCCCGAGCACCTGCGCATGGAAATCTCAAAGCTGCGGGACGCCGGCTGCGACATCGAGACCGGGGACGGGTGGATAAGAGTCCGGGGGCCGGAGCGCCCGCAGGCGGTGGATTTCTCCACCCTGCCCTTTCCCGGGTTTCACACCGACATGCACCCTCAGATGGTGGCCCTGTTGTCGGTAGCCACTGGGACGTCGGTGATCACCGAGAACCTCTACGACGCCCGCTTCCGTTATGTGGGGGAGCTGGCCCGCATGGGCGCCGACATCACCATCGAGGCTCAGCATGCTGTGGTGCGAGGAGTCGAGCGCCTCTCCGGATGCCCGGTGCTGGCCCCGGACATCCGCGCCGGAGCGGCCCTGGTCCTGGCGGGGCTGAGGGCCGAAGGAACGACCGAAGTGGGAGACGCCGTCCACATCGACCGGGGTTACGAGGACTTCGTCGGCCGCCTCCGGTCGTTGGGGGCTGTGGCGGAGAGAAGCTGAAAGAGCCCTACAATCGGGAACAACACCCCTCTCCAACCGTTGGATCAGGAGAATGTCGGAAGCCACCCCGGTAACCATCAAGTCGAACGAGCCCGCAGACGGGATCGACGAAGCGCGTCTTCAGGAGACCCTCGACTACATCCGTCCCGCCATCCAAGCCGACGGCGGGGACATCGTCTTGTTGGGAGTGGAGGACGGTACGGTGAAGCTCCAGATGGTGGGTGCCTGCGGAGGTTGTCCGCTGTCGATGATGACCCTGAAGGCAGGCATCGAACGCATCCTCAAGGACAGGGTGCCCGGGGTGGAGGCGGTGGAGGCCAGCGCCGACAGTCCCTGGGAGCTGGGGGACGACGAGGGGATCACCCTCCCGGCCCTTTAAGCTCCTCCCGCCATGGACTCTTCTCTCCTCGACGCGGTACGCGCCGGTGACCGCCGCGCCCTCTCCCAGGCCATCACCCGGGTGGAGAAGGGCGATGTTCCCGAGGTGGTGGGGCCTGAATCCCCACCGATCGTCGGCATAACCGGGCCGCCGGGAGCGGGCAAGTCCACCCTCATCGCTGCCCTCATCGACGAGATCCGAGCACGTGGCGAGACTGCCGCCGTGCTGGCAGTGGATCCCTCCAGTCCGATCACCGGGGGAGCCATCCTCGGCGACCGAATCCGTATGCAGGCCCACGTCGACGACGCCGGGGTCTACATACGGTCGATGGCCACCCGGGGCCACCTCGGGGGTCTCTCCGAAGCCGCTGGCGATGCCGTGACGCTGATGAGGCTGGCGGGCTTCGACCGGATCTTTGTCGAGACCGTGGGGGTCGGTCAGTCCGAAGTGGAGGTCATGGGCCTGGCCGACGTGGTGGTTCTGGTGGTGGGACCCTCCTGGGGCGACCAGGTCCAGGCTGACAAGGCGGGCGTAGTAGAGATCGCCGATCTGTTCGTGGTCAACAAGGCGGACCGTCCCGGCGCGGCGGAGGTAAAGCGGGCCCTGGTCGAGGCCGCCGACGCCCGGGATGCTCAGGTGTTGCTGGTCAGCGCCGTCACCGGTAAAGGCGTCGACCAGGTGCTGGCGGAGATCGACCGGCTAGCGAGCGCCTAGCTTCGCCTGGGCCGCGGCCAGCCGGGCACCCTCCACCCGCGGCGGGCTGGCGGAGACGTAGTCCAGGAGGTCGTGGACGAAGGCGATCGAATCGGGGTCACCGCCGTGCTCGCCGCAGAGGCCGAGGGTGAGCTCCGGGTTGGCCCCCTTGCCCTCAGCACAGGCGATCTTGATCAGGCGGCCCACACCCTTCTTGTCCAGGGTCTGAAAGGGGTTGGATTCGAGGATGTGTTCCTCCAGATACTCCTGAAGGAACAGTCCCTCGGCATCGTCCCGGCTCAGCCCATAGGTCATCTGGGTGAGATCGTTGGTGCCGAAGGAGAAGAAGTCGGCCGCCTGGGCGATCTCCGCTGCGGTCAGGGCCGCACGGGGCAGCTCGATCATGGTTCCCACGGGGACCTCGAGCTGCTGGCCGGCTCCGTCTGAGGCCCGTTGGATCTCCTCCTCGATGACCTCCCGCATCCGCCGCAACTCTTCGACGGTGGAGACCAGGGGGACCATGATCTCCAAACGCGGATCGCCTCCGCTATCGAGGCGCCGTCTCATGGCCGTGACCGCGGCCCGGGCCTGCATGCGGTAGAGGTCGTCAAGCATCAGGCCCAGGCGGACTCCCCGCAGGCCCAGCATCGGGTTCTCCTCCTCCCAGCGGGCGACCTGGTCAGACATGGCAACCAGGTCGTCGATGGGGCGACCCGCCCGCACCCGGCGGAGGGCTTCCTGTTCCAGTTCGAGACGGGAGGGAAGGAACTCATGCAGGGGCGGGTCGAGGAGGCGTACCACCACGGGGAGACCGTCCATGGCCTCGAGGATCCCCTCGAAATCGTCCACCTGGAGCCGTTCCAGATCCTCCAGGGCACGGTGCCTCTCGTCAGGATCGGTGGAAAGGATGATCCGCTGTACCACCTGGAGCCGTTCTCCGAGGAACATGTGCTCGGTGCGTGCCAGGCCGATGCCGGCAGCTCCCCGCCGCCGCGCCTCGGCGGCGTCCTCAGGGGTGTCGGCGTTGGCGAAAACCCCGAGGGTCCGGATCTCGTCGGCCCAGGACAGGAGCCGCTCCAGCTCATCGATGTGCTCCGGTTCGATCAGCTCCACCGGCTTGGTATATACCGCCCCTGTGGTGCCGTCGATGGTGACGATGTCGCCTTCGCGGATGTCGACTTCGCCGACGGAGGCCACCCTGGCCTGGGTGTCCACGACCAGTCGGGCGGCTCCGGTGACCGCAGGCTTACCCATACCCCTGGCCACCACGGCGGCGTGGGAGGTCTTGCCTCCCTGGCTGGTGAGAATGCCCACCGCAGCGGCCATCCCGTGAATGTCGTCCGGGGTGGTCTGGGGGCGGACCAGGAGCACCGACTCGCCTGCCTTGGCTAGCTCCACTGCCCGGTCCGCCTCGAAGGCGACCTTGCCAGAGGCGGCGCCGGGAGAGGCGGGTATCCCCGTCACCGTGGGCTGGAGCCCGGTACGGGGTGCGATCCGAGGGCGGTGAAGTTGTTCCAGCGAGGCCGGGTCGACCCGGGTGAGCGCGGTTTCGGGATCGATGAGGCCCTGGTCGACCATGGAGACCGCGATGCGCACAGCAGCCTCGGCGGTCCGCTTTCCTGCCCGCACCTGGAGGATGTACAGGACACCTCTTTCGATGGTGAACTCGATGTCGCACATGTCCTGGTAGTGCTTCTCCAGGAGGTCCATGGTCTCGAGGAGTTGGGCATGACAGTCGGGGTGGAGGTTGGCCAGCTCGTCAAGGGTGAGGGTGTTGCGGATCCCCGCTACCACGTCCTCGCCCTGGGCCCGGGGGAGGTAGTCGCCGTAGGGCTCCGGAGCGCCGGTGGCCGGGTCACGGGTGAAACAAACACCGGTGCCTGAGTCCTCGCCGAGATCGCCGAAGACCATCATCTGGACGTTGGCCGCCGTACCCAGGTCGTCGGGGATGTCGTGGAGGCGGCGGTACTCGATCGCGCGTCGGTTACTCCAAGAGTTGAAGACCGCCTCGATGGCCCCGCGGAGTTGGTCCCGAGGATCGGTGGGGAGCTGACCCGGCCGGTGTTCTTCGACGATCGCCTGGAAGCGGCGTGTTGCCTCCTCCAGGGCCTCGGCCGGCAGTTCGGAGTCGTCCCGGGTATCCCAACGCTCCCGCAGTTCGGTGAGGACGCCTTGGAAGAGGTGCTCGTCGATTCCGAGGACGACATCGCCGTACATCTGGACGAAGCGCCGGTATGCATCCCAGGCGAAGTGGGGGTCACCCGACCACTCGGCGAGGGCCTTCGCCACTTCGTCGTTTAGCCCTAAGTTGAGCACGGTGTCCATCATTCCCGGCATGGAGATCTTCGCTCCCGAGCGAACCGAGAGCAGGATCGGTATCGGCCCCGCGCCGAAGCTACGGCCGGTCTTCTCCTCCAGGCGGGCGACGGCGGTGTCGACCTCCTCCCATAGGCCTTCGGGAGCAGCGCCTGTGGCCATGAAGCTGCGGCACACGTCGGTGGTGATGGTGAAGCCGGGAGGTACGGGGAGACCCAGGGCGGTCATACGCGCCAGCCCGGCACCCTTTCCTCCGAGGAGGTCCCGGTCCGAACCGTCGGTGGCGTCGAAATCGTAGAGGTACGGCAATAGGAACTCCCTGGTCTCCGAGGAGCGGAACCTACCAAGCCGAGGGCCGGAAAACGAAGCCAGCAGGCCGGTTACCCTCGCTCGCCATGTCCGTCTACTTCGCCCACGGAACCGGTTTCTGCGGCGGTGTGTGGCGTCCCGTTATCGACGTTCTGGAGAATATCCCCTGTGTGGCCTGGGACTTCGCCGGTCACGGGAGCGGTCCACCCCTGGAGTTCCCCGTGGATTGGAGGATCTTTGCTGAGCAGGTGCTGGCCGAGACCGAGCCCGGAGGGATTGGTGTGGGGCATTCGATGGGCTCTGCGGCCCTGGTCATGGCCCAGCTCCTCGACCCTGACCGGTTCCGGTTCCTGGTGCTGGTTGAGCCGATCATCCTTCCCGGACCCCCGCAACCCTTAGAGCATCCGGTCATCGACGTGGCGGTGAAGCGGAGGAGACGCTTCAAATCGAGGGAGGCGGCACGGGCGGTTTTCGCGGAGAAGGAGCCCTTCTCCGGGTGGCATCCATCCGCGCTGGACGGCTACCTGGAGTGCGGTCTCGTCGGTGATGGGCCGGTGGAGCTGGCCTGTCCCCCAGAGTTGGAGGCTGAGATCTTCCGTGCCTCCACCAACCATGACACCTGGGACCGTCTCGGGGAGGTCGAGATCCCGGTTCTGATCCTGGCCGGCGACGAGGGCGATCCCCTTCCGCCCGACCTGTTCCGAGCCCAGGCGGCCCAGTTCCCCCGGGCAGGGGTGGAGATCGTCCCCGGGGTAGGGCACTTCCTTCCCATGGAGAAGCCGGAGCTGGTGGCGGAGCGGGTCCGGCGGGTGGCGCTGATCTGAGCCTTCCGCCGTATGCTCCGCCGACGCCCACCACCCGATACGCCCAGAGCGGAGATGTCAACATCGCCTATCAGGTGGTCGGGAAGGGGCCGGTAGACCTCATCCACATACCGGGGTGGATCGGCCCCGCTGAAGGCGAGTTACTTCGTCCGGTCGGCCAGCGCGGCGCGTGCCGCGTGGTAGCCGCACATGCCGTGGACTCCGGCTCCCGGCGGGGTGGCGGAGGAGCAGAGGAAGATGCCGTCGCCTAGGATGTAGGGGCGTTTGGCGCCTAGCTGGAGGATCTTTTTCAACCCGAAGGCGCCACCGCCGATATCCCCGCCGACGTAGTTGGGGTTGTAGTCCTGGTATTCCACGGCGCTGCGGGTGTGCCTGGCGAGGATCAGGTCTCTGAAACCGGGGGCGAGCCGCTCGATCTGGCTCTCGATGGCCGCGGTCATGTCCACGGCCGACCCGTTGGGTACATGGCAGTAGGCCCACGCGGTGTGCTTCCCCTCCGGTGCCCTGGTGGGATCAAAGAGCGACTGTTGGGCCAAAAGGACGAAGGGCCTTTCCGGGTGCCGGCCGGCGAAGACCTCTCGTTCCGCAGCCTCGATCTCCTCGTAGGTGCCGCCGATGTGAACCGTGCCGGCCTGGGAGCTCAGCGGGTCAGACCATGGGATAGGCCCGTCTAGGGCCCAGTCGACTTTGAAGACCCCCGGTCCCGGTTTCCAGCTGGAGATTCTGCGGGCGGCCATGGCCGAAATGCGATCTCTCGCCATAGCCATGGCAGCCGGTGGCATGACGTCGAGCAATATCACACCGGCGGGGAGCTCGTCCACTGAGACCACGTCGCGACTGGTCTCGATGGATCCTCCCATAGCCTTCAGCTGCTCGGCCAGGGCGTCGGCGATTGCCTGCGAGCCCCCCTTCGCTACGGGCCATCCGTAGACATGGCCGATAGCTCCCAGGGCTAGTGCTACTGAAGCGCTGGCGAGGGAGCCAAACGGTGAGATCGAATGGGCTGAGAGTCCGGCGATGAGGGCACGCGCCTCCTTCGAGCGGAAGCGGTTGGCCAGCATCGAAGCGGACATTCCGCCGAGGGCAGCCAGCCTGGCAAAGGAGCTCTTGTGCTTGGGGATGATCGTGACCGGGCTGAGTACGTTGTCGGCCAGCTCGTCGATGTTCTCCACGAGCGAAGCCATCAGACCCGAATACGTCGCGGCGTCGTCGCCGAACTGGGCCGCGGTCTCCTCCACCGACCTGAACAAGGCTGCCGCCCGACCCTCGCCCAGGGGATGGGTGAAGGGGATGGGTGGCTGGACCCACTCCACCTCGAGGCCGACCTCGTTGAAGAACGGGGAGGCGATCCCCGAGGGATGGATCGCCGAACAGGCATCGTGGCGGAACCCCGGGAGGGTCAGTTCCTCGGTTCGGGTTCCGCCGCCTATCTCCCCTGCCCGCTCCACAACCAGGACCTTCCTCCCGGCCCGGGCCAGCTCCACGGCAGCGGCCAGGCCGTTGGGTCCGGCGCCCACCACCGACGCGTCGAAGTCACTCATCTCTGCCGACTACGCGCTGGCTGCAGGGTGGTGTCCACAGAGAAGGGCATGGCATTTGACACTAGGGGTGCGGGCACGGCGGAGCCCGCCCCTGATCGAGGGAGAGGGGACATTGTGGATGGTGGAGACGACCTTCGGGGAAGTGTGGGGCTGCCGCTAGTCGGGGGGTCCTCGGTT
>JBHHWH010000007.1:0-44917 GCA_046756405.1 Acidimicrobiia bacterium
CGGAGAAGTGCCCATCGCCGCGGTCCCCGGCGAACCTAAGAACATCAAAGTGACCTACCCCGAGGACCTCAGGCTGGTACGTAGGGTTCTTGGAGGAGCTTCTCGTAGCGGACCAGGGTGACCTGCACACCTCCGATCTCCTCAAGGCGCACTGGCCTGCCCAAGGTCCATCCCATGTTCTCGTAGAAGGCGCGGGCACCTCGATTCGAGTCCACCACCCAAAGCAGAACGCGCTCATGTCCGGAACCGGCTAGCAGCCGCTCCGCACCCCGGAGCAGGGCAGCGCCGTGACCCCTACCCCACAAGACGGGATCGACGTAGATGGCGAACACTTCGGCCCAGCCCTCGATGTCGGAGGCGCCCACGATGCAGAATCCCGCCACCCGGCCGCCCTCTTCGGCGACGAGGATCCCAGAGCCCGCATCGATGGCCCGCCGGAACCAGTCAGCCCGAGCTTCGGGATCAAGACCGTCGAGGAAGTCGTCCGGGAACACCCCCCGATAGGCTCGCTGCCAGGCAGCCACATGGACCCGACCCAGTTCGCCGGCGTCGCCCGTCCGGGCAGCCCGGACCACCTACTCCTCCTCGAAGCCGGCGGGCCCTTCGGAGTTCTCCCCTAAGGCCCACAAGGCAAGCATGGCGAGGGATGCGGCGCCCAAGGCGAGGGCAAGCCAGCCGAGACGACGGGTCTTCGGGCTCAGCCTCTCCTCGCCGGGCTGCGGCTCTCCTGCCGGAAAGAACTCCGCGCCCAGATCGATCAGCGACACCGGCGGTGAGGTGCCTCCCTCGACGCCGATCGCCTCGAATACGACTATGTAGTTCTTGAAGGGCAGCTCGGTGCGGATCCCGAACACCCCGTCGTCGCGTTCCAGAAGAGGCAGAGTGATCACCTCATCGTCCTCGAAGGCCAGGTGGGCCACCACCGACTGGACCGGGACCACCACCTCCACCTCGAGCTCGAGGATCATCGAGGTCCCTTCGACAGAATCCAGGGTCGCCGACGCCGAGCCGAAAGCCCCTCCGAGCTGCACCGCGGCCAGGAGCACCGCCATGATTGCTTTCAATCCCAGGGCCACTGTTCTCGCTCCATGAGCAGCCTCCGGAGCAGGTCGGGACGGTCAGTGACCAGCCCATCCACCCCGAGGTCGAGGAGGCGAACCATCTCCTCCTCGCGATTGACAGTCCAAACATGGATCTGAAGCCCAGCATCGTGGGCCGCGGCCACCAGCTTCTCGTCCACGATCCGCACCCCCCGCAGGTGGGTGGGGAGCTGAAGGGCCTGGGCCTCTCCCCCGGCACCCCGGCCGGCACGGGAGGCGATGACCCAGAGCCGGGAAAGCACAGGACCGGTGGATGTCGCCACCCGGCCCCCGGTGAGTCGGCGGAATTCGTCGAGCCGGTGGTCGCTGAACGAGCCCACCAGGATCCTGTCGTAGAGGTCGAGCCTGTCGATCATCTCGGCGAGGGGAACGGCCAGACCGTCCACCTTGAGGTCCACAACGAAGTGCACCTCCGGGAAGGTGGTCACCACCTCCTCGAAGGCGGGAACCTCTATGCCCTGTCCCCGGAAGGGAAACTCTCCGCCGACGGCGTGCCTGTGACCACCGTCGAGGGCTTTCAGCTCTCCGAGACTGAGGGAGGAGACTTCGCCTGAACCGTCGGTGGTGCGATCGACGGTGTCGTCGTGGATGCAGACCAGCACACCGTCGGCGGTGAGATGGAGGTCTGTCTCCAAATGGCGATACCCCAGCTCAACGGCGCCGGTGAAGGCAGGCAGCGTGTTCTCGGGCCAGAGCAGCCTGCTTCCTCGGTGAGCTATCGGGACCGGAGAGGGCCATCGTTGCGGGTCGAGCCTCATCACAAAGAAACGCTAACCGGACCCGGGCGTCACTCAACAAGGCCTCCGACCCCGGCAAAACAAAAGGACGGGCCCTCGCGGGCCCGTCCTTGGTGACGAGTTCAGTTCGACTAGACGGCAACGCGGTCTTTGAGTCCCTTCGAAGCGCTGAAGTGCGCATACTTCCTCGCCGGGATGGTGATGGTCTCACCGGTCGCGGGGTTGCGACCCTGACGCTCGGAGCGGTAGCGAAGGCTGAAGGAGCCAAACCCGGTGATGTTCACCTTGCGTCCGGCATCGAGTTCGGTGGCGATGATCCCCTCACCTGGCTTGGTGGAGAAGATGATGTCGATGATCTCCGCGGCCTTCGCCTTGGAGATGTCGGCTTTCTTGGCCAGCTTCTCGGCCATCTCGGTCTTGTTCACGGCCCCTCCTTTGGGTCGATGACTTCGCGCCACCTCAAGGCGACGAATGATCAATAACCATAGGGCAAACTCCCGGCGGCACCGATGTTTTCGAACGAATACGATTCGCGGGCTGAAGGAGGTCCATGAGCACTCAATACCAACTACAGGGCGACGTCGCCGTCGTCACCATCGATCGTCCGGAGCGCTTCAACGCGCTCGACGTGGCCGTCAGCCAAGGGCTGGTGTCCGCCTTCGAACGAGCGGGGGCGGAGGCCCGAGCGGTCGTGCTGACAGGAGCGGGTCGTGCCTTCTGCTCAGGCGCCGACCTCACCGACCTGATGGAGGACTACGAGCGGGGCGGCCCCGATCTGGCCAGGATCCTCGACGAGATCTTCCACCCGGTGGTCGAAGCCCTCGTGGAGTGCAGTGTCCCCACGGTTGCGGCAATCAACGGCCCAGCCGCTGGAGCTGGGATGGGCCTGGCTCTCGGCTGTGACCTGCGAGTGATGGCCGACTCCGCCTACCTCACCTCGGCATTCACCGCCATCGGCCTCGTTCCCGACTCTGGGACCACCTGGTGGCTCCCCCATCATGTGGGCATCTCGAAGGCTCTGGAGATCACCTTCACCAACAGCCGGATCGAAGCCGAGGAAGCCCAGCGGCTGGGACTGTGCGCCCGGATCGCTCCTTCAGAGTCGGTGGTGGAAGAAGCGGTGGGACTCGCCGCCAGCCTGGCCGATCTGGTGCCCGACTCTCTGGTCACCACGCGGCGCCTCCTCCGCCAGGGAGCTACCTCCAGCTTCGACGAGGCTCTGGCGGCCGAGCGCCGGGAACAGGCTCGGCTGGGGAAGACCCGGGAGCACCTGGAGGGTGTCGCCGCCTTCATGGAGAAACGCAAACCGGACTACCGGAACCCGTCCGGAAAGGACTAGTCGGTTGGCGATTAGGGCCTGACCAGGTAGACGTCGATGGTGATCCTGCCCCCGGCGCCGTGGCCGAAGCCCACCGCCACCTCGGTGTTCAGCCAGGCAAGATCTTCGTTGCCGGTCTCGAAGACGATCAGCTCCTTAGGGTCCGCCGACCGGTCAGGGTTAGCGATCGAGACTCCCCCGCCGCGATAGGAGACCGCCTCTTTCCCCTCCCCGATGACACCGTGGATGTCCAGGGTCATGTTCCCGTCTCCTCGCACGGTCACGTAGTCCACGCCTTTCACCGGCCGCTCTCCCTCCCAATGGGGAGAGGTGGCCACCCCCTGGAAGGGAAAGTCGACCCGCGTTCCGGCCGGCGTCTTGCCAATGACCTCCATGCCCAGGTCGGCCTCGATGCTGCAGAACTTGTCCAAAGTAGGCATCTCTCTCCTCTCGATGGCTCGAGGCGTCACCGTAGCTCGGCCAGTAGCCGCCGTACCTCGTCGTCGGAGGTTTGGGAGAAGTCGCTGTACCAGGCCCCCACTGCGAAGAACCGCTTCGGCTGGTGGAGGACCACCACCCTCTCCACCATCTCCGTGAGTCGTGCGGTCGTGTCCTGGGGAGCGACGGGTACGGCTACCCACACCTCCCTTGCCTTCCTGCGACGGAGGACACCGACAGCGGCCATGGCGGTGGAACCGGTGGCCAGACCGTCGTCCACTACGACGGCCGTCCTTCCGGCTGGATCCTTGGGCTCCGCCACCGCCCGGTAGTCGGCGAGGCGACGTTCCAGTTCCGCCCGCTCCCTCTCTGCGACACGGGTGAAGGTCTCCTCGTTCACTCCGGCGAGCCTGATGACCTCCTCGTTGCGGACCACCACTCCGCCCTCGCCTACCGCACCCATGGCCAGTTCGGGCTGGCCTGGAACCCCCACCTTTCGTATCACCAAGACGTCGAGATCGCATCCCAGGGCCCTGGCCACCTCGTATCCCACGGGCACACCCCCCCGGGGCAGGGCGAGCACCAGCGGGTCTACGGGCTGCAGGTGGGCCAGCTCCTCCCCCAGCAGTGCGCCGGCCTCATACCGGTCGCGAAAGATCATCTCACCCGTACGACCGAACATAGCGTTCCAACCAAGGCATGACCTTCTGGATGTAGTCCTCGGCCTCCTTGGTGGGAAGGGTACGCGCCGCGTAGTCCATCAGCATGAGCTGGCGAGCCGCCTGAAACCCTTCGAGCTGGCTCCGGTCTGCCACGGGCCAGGGGGCGACCTCCTCGTAGCCCCTTCTGAAGGCGCTCACGATCTCATAGTGGTTGTCCCTAAGACGGGAGGAATAGAGGCTGATAGCCACGTCTTGGGCGGGGAGGGCCAGCATCACGTCCTCGAAGTCGAAGGCGTACAGCCTGCTCCCTCCCACGTGCACATTCCACTCGTGGAGATCGCCATGGACTACCTGGGTCCCACCGGTGGCCCAGGAGCGGACGATCGTGTCCTGGGCGAGGTCGAAGGCCTTGACAAGCACCCGCCGGTACGACGGTGTGAACAGATGGGAGTACCGGCTGTCGGTTATCACTTCGTCTTTGAGCCCCAGGCCGTAGTAGAAGACCCGATCCCAACGCCGCATCCTCCCCACCCTGGGAGGAAGCCAGTGACGACCGTGTTGTTGCAGAGCTGCAGACATCTGGCCCATAAGGCGGTAGCCAAAGGCCCCAGAGCCTGCGCCCAGGGGAACCCCGGGAATCCAGGAAAAGAGGACACACACCCTCTCCTGCCCAAGACCGGGGTCGAACTCGTCGACGATCAGGTCTCCAGAGCGGGTATGCACAGGGCGTACGACATCGAGATCGGTTTCAAGGGCGAGAGCATCCAGCCACGCCACCTCGATCTCGATGTTGGTGCGGGTATTGGAGTGAGGGGCACCCACCCGTAGGCAGAGTTGCTGACCGCTGCTGGTGATCACCCGGTAGAGAACGTTGGAGTGCGTCGCCAGGTGATCGACCTCGCGGACCTGGAAGGGATACTGGCTCAACACCCTCCGGGCGAGGGGGAGAAGGGACGTGGCCTCGGCCCTGGTGCGGTCGTTGCTCGTCACCGACGGACTCCTGAGCTGAGCCAGACCCTCCGACCACTAGGAAACACCAGCGTGGGTCTCCTCCTCTCGCAGATCAGAGCCAATTCGCTCGTCCCCCCTTCGGCGGTGGTAGCTGTCCCAGAGAGCAAGCATGGAGGGCAGGACCAAGACTGCGGCCACCAGCGAAAGACCAATCGCGTATACGGTCACTTGCCCCATCTGACGGAACGGCACCAGACTCGACGTCGTCAGAACTCCGAATCCAGCCATCGTGGTGAAGGCCGAACCGGCCAGGGCGCCTCCCGTGTGACGCATTGTGGACCTCATAGCCTCGTCCATGTCTCCATAGGCACGACGGTCCTCCTGGAACCGTCTGGCGATGTGGATGGTGAAGGGCACTCCGATCCCGATGGCGAGGGCGGAGAGGGTCGCTGTCACCGGACCGAACGGAATACCCGTAGCGAACATGAGCCCGTAGGTCCACAGCACCACCAAGGCCACGGGAGCGATGGTGACAACCCCGAGGAACCAGCGACGGCTCTCGAACATGAAACTGATGATCAGGACCAGCCCTGAAACCGCCACGGTGATGAACAGGGACCGGCTCTGCGACGCGGTCAGCTCGTTGACGACCACGTCGCCGATGATGTTCTGGGAGGTGGCGATGGCGGAGACTCCTAGTTGGTTCACCGGCTCGAAGGCGGCGGCGAGGCCGGCGCGAAGATCTTCGACCTGGTCGCCGGCGGTGGTGGTAATCGTCCACAGCAGCGCTTCGATCTTGTCGCCGTCGATGGCGATCACCCTCGCCGCCTCCTCTGGGGCCACCTTCGCCAGAGCGAGGTAGAGGGGGGTGACATCGGCTCCTTCAGCGACGGTGAGATCCGGCTTGAGACCGACCTGCTGGGCGGCTTGGAGTAGGTCGGGTGGCGCCGACTGGGGACCTCCCGAGAGGAGCTGGCCGAGAAGCGAGATCGGAGAGCTGGCGTTGGGGAAGTTCCCCTGGGGGGTCTCGACCACCGAGACGTCGGCTACGTCGGCCAGGGCCTCATTGGCCTGGACCAGGGCGTTGTGGGCTCCGGCGTTGAGGTCGCCCTCCACCAGCACGCTTGTCTGTTCACCAAAGCCTCCTCCGAAGTCCTCCTCGAGCACCGACAGGGTCTGCACATAGGGCGAGCCTTCGGGGAGGAAATCGGTGAACGAGAAGCGAGTGTCAAGATTGGTGAAGCCGTAATAGCCTGCCCCCCCGAGTACCAGCGCCACCACCAGGGTCGGGATCGCGGCGTGCTCCGCTAAGAGCGCCAGCTTCTCCATCACCTTGGGAAGCAGACGGTCACCGTGACTCTTCAGGGATTGCACCGGCAAAGTCCCCTTCCGCTCTGCTCGTCGGTCGGCGAGGGTCCGCACCGCGGGGACGAAGGTGAGCATGAGGAGGAACGCCACCACGATGCCGACCGCGGCGAGGATCCCGAAGTCCTGAAGGGCAGGAACCGGGTTGAAGAGGTTGGTCAGAAAGCCGATCACCGTGGTCAGGGTGGCGAGGACCAGCGCCACTCCGACGCTCGTGACCGCACCTCCCATGGCCCTATCGACGCTCTCCCCACTCCCGATCAGCTCCCGGTAACGGGACGTCAGGTGAATCGCATAGTCGACACCGAGGCCGATGAGGAGGATGGGGACTATCTGGGTCACCGTAGAAAAGGCGGTGATGACACCTGACTGTTCAAGCAAGTAGCCGATCCCCTGCATCCAGATGATCGCCATGACGATGGTAAGCAGGGTCAGGAGCATGTCGGTGATCGTCCGCCGTGCCGAAGCGAACCAGGATCCCTCCTTCCCCGGCGAGAGCCAGTAAACGAAGAGCAGGATCACCAGGATCACCGCGAAGGCGAGGACGAAGAGCCTCCCCACTTCGTCGAGGAAGTCGTCGCTGCCGGAAAGGAGAAGAGCGAAGGAGAAGGGACGGACTTCCAGGGACGTGTCCAACTCGGCGAGCTGGGAGGCGACAGCGAGTTCAGCCTCGCTCTGGGCGAGGAAGGATTCTTCGGCGTCGGCTCCTTCGAAGCCGCCGACAAAGGCAAGGGCCATCCCCGATGAGGCGGTGACAGTCTCCGGATCGAAGTCTTCGGAAACCATCTGTCGGAGAAAGGCGGCCTGCTCGGGAGGTGCGTCGAACTCCCCGTCGTCGTCGAGGGCCTCCAAGTAGAAGTCCTTGACCATCTCATCGGTCATGTTGTCGAGGGGAATCCCTACGATCGCCATGGTTTGGGTGACGGGAGCCAGGTAGTGGACCACTCCCGGCCTTCCAGGACGGTCGGCGAGGTGGTCACCGAGTTCCGACCTGCGGATGGTCTCCACAGCCGCCATCACGGTGCGCAGCGCTTCGACGGTGATGACGTCACCGTCGGGTTGCCTCACTATGACCTGGAAGGTCGACTCGGAGACTTCGTCGCCGAACAGCTCGTCGATGCGTTCGGCGGCGGTGATCTCCGGCCCCTCGGGGGCGAACCCCTCGTTGCCGGTAGCGACTTCAATCCGTTGGGCAAGCTGGCCGAACAGGGCCGTCAACACCACCGCAATGGCGACCAGGGCCCAAGGGAATCGACGGGCGGCGGAGGCGAGCAGCGAAACGATGGCTTTCATAGATGACTCCTAGCGGCGGCCGGGAAGACTGCCCAGCGGATGGTCGCTCCCCCCGGTGCCCAACGCAAAATCAGTCTGACAGGGCCCGCACCTGGTCGAGAACCTCCACGAATCGCCGGTTCTCGGTGTCGGAGCCCATGGTAACCCTCACCCAACCCCGGGACATGGGTCGGATGATCACGCCGCGGCGGGTGAACTCCTCGACGGTCACCCGGGAGTCGTCGCCGAGGCGAAAGAAGATGAAGTTGGTGTGGCTTTCGGCGTGGGGGACACCACGTTCCTCGAGGGCTCCCAGGATCTGGTGCCGGGCGGCGGCGTTGGCCTTCACCCTGCGTCGCAGTTCCTCCGGCTGGTTCAGGGTCGCTAGGGCTGCCGCCTGGGCCAGGCGGTTAACGGTGAGTGGGGGCTGGGCCTTGCGGATCTCAGTGAGAGTCTCCTCGGTACCCACGGCGTAACCGATACGATGCCCTGCCAGGGCGTAGATCTTGGAGAAAGTTCGCAGCACCACAACGTTCGGTCTTTCCAGGGCCTCAGGGATCATGCTCCGGTGCGAGGGGTCGGTGACGAACTCGTGGTAGGCCTCGTCCACGGCCACCAGGATCGTGTCGGGCACTTCGGCCAGGAAAGCTTCTATCTCGTCACCGCGTCGAAGGGTGCCGGTGGGGTTATTCGGATTGCAGACGTAGATGACCCGGGTGTTCTCGTCGATCGCCTCCAGGATCCCCTCGAGGTCTACGGCAAAGCGCCGGTCGAGGGGCACCTCCACCGGCTTCATCATCGCCCAGATCGCAGCGAAGCGGTACAAGACGAAGCTCGGCCAGGGGTAGACAGCGGAGGTGCCCGGTCCACCGAGGACCTGGGCGATCTCGGCGATGAGGGCGGCGCTACCGGCGCCGAACAGCAGGTTCTTCCAGTCAACGCCGAGTTGGTCAGCCAGGGCATGGCCTAGATCCCAGACGTCGGGATCTGGATACCGATGGGACTCAGCCAGGGCTTCGGTGGCCGCTTCTATCACTCCGGGGAAGGGGCCGTCGGGACTCTCGTTCGAGGTGAGACGGACGATGTCCACCGGATCGAGCCCGTAGCGGCGGGCAACCTCCTCCACGGGAACGCCCGGCTCGTAGGGGGCCAGAGCGGCGATGTCCTCCCTATAACGCAGCATTAGGGCAAGTTAGCGCAGGACCCCGGACAGGACGAGACGAGTTGTGGCAAACTCGCACCCATGGGCCGTATCGATACTTTGGAGGTAATCGACGCCCAGGGCCAACTGGTGGGAGAAGACCCGGGATTCGACCCTCAGCTCTACCAGCAGATGTACCGGAACATGGTCCTGGCGAGGGAGCTGGACCGCCGCATGATCGCTCTTCAGCGGCAGGGCCGGATAGGCACCTACGCGCCCCTGGAGGGCCAGGAGGCAGTTCAGGTGGGGTCGGCGCTGGCCCTCGAACCGGAAGACTTCGTGTTTCCGTCCTATCGGGAGCACGCGGTGCTGGTCAGCCGGGGGCTTCCCATGGAGGTTCTCCTCGCATATTGGAGGGGCCTGCCCAACAGCCGCTGGGACCCGGAGAAATACCGGGCCGGGATCGTCACCGTGCCTATCGCTTCTCAGATCGCCCACGCGGTCGGGTACTCGTACATCTCCCGGCTGAGGGGAGAGAGGACCGTCACCGCGGTCTATTTCGGGGACGGCGCCACCTCGGAGACCGACTTCCACTCGGGGATGAACTTCGCCGGTGTCTGGAAGACGCCCACCGTGTTCATCTGTGCCAACAACCTCTACGCCATCACGGTCCCCTACCGGAAACAGACGGCAGCCGAGACGATCGCCCAGAAGGCAGACGCCTATGGGTTCTCCGGCTTCCGCGTCGACGGCATGGACCCGGTCTCCGTCTACATGGCCGTCCGCCTCGCCGCGAAGCGGGCCCGGGAAGGGAAAGGCCCAACCCTGATCGAGGCCCTGACCTACCGCTACGGGCCCCACGGCACGGCCGACGACACCTCCCTCTATCGGACCCACGACGAGGAGGAGAAGTGGAGGGAGAAGGATCCGATCACCAGGATGCGTCGTTTCCTCGAGCGGCGAGGGGATTGGGACCAGGAAGTGGAAGAACGGGTCGCCGACGAGATAAGGGCTGCGGTAGACACGGCGATCAACACCATCGAGGCCGAACCCCTCCCGGGCAGAGACGACGTGATCCGCCACGGGTTCGCCCGCATCCCGGCTCATGTGGTGGAACACCTCCACGCCGTACAGCGGTCCCACGGGGAGCCGGAGACGGTGTTCGCCGAGGAAGAGGTCTGGAGCGTCGGCCACGACCAGGTTCCGGACTCCGCCACCGAGTCGTGGACCATGGCGGAGGCCATCAACGCCGCCCTCCACCAGGCCATGGAGAGGGATCAGCGAGTCCTGGTCCTCGGAGAAGACGTAGGTGTGGCCGGTGGGGTCTTCCGGGTCACCGAGGGTCTCCTGGACAGGTTCGGCGAGAAGCGCGTCATCGACACCCCCCTCAACGAGTCTGGAATCGTCGGCAGCGCCGTAGGGATGGCGCTGGCGGGCGCCAGGCCCGTGGCGGAGATCCAGTTCGACGGATTCGTCTACCCCGCCTTCGACCAGATTGTCAGCCACATGGGCCGGTTCCGCTACCGGACTCGAAGCAACGCATCGGTCCCGATGGTGGTTCGCTTTCCCAACGGCGGCGGGATCGGTGCCCACGAGTTCCACTGCGACTCTCCGGAGGCCTACTTCGTCCACGCCCCCGGTCTGGTGGTGGTCTGCCCTTCCACTCCCACCGACGCCAAGGGCCTCCTGGCAGCGGCCATCGAGAGTGACGACCCGGTCATCTTCCTTGAGCCGAAGGTTCTCTACCGCTCCGGAAGGGAGGACGTGCCTGTTGACCACTACACCCTGCCAATAGGCAGGGCCCGAGTCCGCCGTGAGGGCAGCGATGTCACCCTGGTCACCTACGGGGGCATGGTGCCGGTGGCCCTGGAAGCGGCATCGCAAGTGACTCCGTCGGTGGAGGTGATCGACCTACGGACTCTCTTCCCCTGGGATCGGGAGACCGTGCTGGAGTCAGTGGCCAAGACAGGACGTCTGCTGTTCGTTCAAGAGCCACCGATGAGTTCTGGGATGGCGGCGGAAGTGGCGGCCGTAGTCGCCGAGAAGGCGGCATACGCGCTAGAGGCGCCCATTGTGCGAGTGACGGGCTTCGACGTTCCCTGGCCTCAGTTCGCTATTGAGTCCCACGCCCTCATAGACGTCGCCCGGGTCGTGGCCGGCATCGGTGAGGTCATCAACGGGTGAACAACTCGACCACTGTCGCCGTCTTCGGCTCCTCCCAGACCGAGCTGAACACTCCGGAATGGGAGACTGCCGAGGCGGTGGGACGTCGTCTCGCCGCGGCGGGTGTCGCCGTGGTGACGGGGGGCTACAGCGGAACCATGGAGGCTGTTTCCAAGGGGGCGGCCAGTACGGGGGGTCATGTCATAGGGGTTACCGCTCCTGCTCTCTTCCCCAAGCGAACCGGTGCCAACCCCTTCGTGGCCGAAGAGATCAAGGCCGAGAGCCTCACCGACCGGATCGGGACGATGATGCATCTCGCCGCGGGTGCGCTGGCTTTACCAGGTTCCATCGGCACGGCAACCGAGTTGCTGGTGGCATGGAACCTCAACTTCATCCACAGGCGGCATGGCACCGATGGTGAGACGCCCACGGTGGCAGTGGGACCGGGATGGAGAAAGGTCGTAGCCGTTCTGGTGGACACGATCGGAGCCACGCCCTACGACATCCATGTGGTGGATGAGGCGAACGAGGCCGTCGAGTGGATTCTCTCCCAGCTAGATATCCACAGGACACCAGCCCGCCCGCTCTAGCCTCTTCTGGCGAGATGAGCCATCTACGCCCCCAGGACCGGCCGCGCAAACATCGACGCTCCGACTGCCGCAAAGGTCGTCACAACTTCGGTCAGGCGCAGAACATCGGCGCCGGCATCAGGCGCCAGGTCTGCGATGCGTGCGGTGCTGTTTCCATCGACCTGACCGGCGGCGAGAACCTGACCTTTCCGGTGGTCAGCCCTCACAAGAGGACCGTCGCCCAGGTCCACCGCCGCTGACAGGACGAGCCTCGCCAACCCCTAGGCTGAGGACCCGTGACCCGTCTCATCCACGCCGCCGGAGGACTTGTCTTCCGTCCTGTTGGGGAAGAGCTTCAGATTCTGATAGCCCACCGTCCCGCCTACGACGACTGGTCGTTGCCCAAGGGGAAGGCGGACCCCGGGGAAAGCCCCGAGACGACGGCGGTGCGCGAAGTGCTAGAAGAGACCGGGCACCACTGTCGGGTCGTCGCGCCGGTGGGCGTGACCCGGCATCGGGTCGACAATGGCATCAAAGAGACGGCCTGGTTCGCCATGCGACCCTTGCCCGACAGCAAGGGCTTCGTGCCAAACGAGGAGATAGACGAGGTGCGGTGGCTTAGCCCGGGTGAGGCCATGACATTGCTCCACTACGAGAACGACCGCGGCCTCGTATCCGGGACCGACCTTATGGCCTTGGCTAGAACGGGAACCTTGTGGTTGGTGCGCCACGCAGCTGCCGGGAGTCGGAGCGAGTGGGAGGGCGACGATCGCCTGCGGCCTTTGACCAAGAAAGGGTGGAGACAGGCGCGGGCCATAGCTGAGCTGTTGGCCCCACGCGGTATCGAGAGGATCGTGTCCAGCCCCTACGAACGCTGCATCCAGACGGTGGAGCCGCTTGGCGAGAGGTGTGGGGCCAAGGTCGAATCCAGCGATGCCCTAGCCGAGGGGCCGGATGTCGATGCCGCCATGGCGCTGGTTGAAGCCCTGGCCGGATACAACGCCGTCCTCTGCTCCCACGGAGACGTGATCCCGGCGGTGATGAACCGGCTGGCCCGGTCAGGTCTCGAGCTGGAATCGGACATCCACTGCGCCAAAGCGTCGGTCTGGGAGGTCGAGGTGGAGCGGGGAAGATTCACTACCGGCGACTACATACCTCCTCCGCAGATCTGATCGACCGCAGATAGCGTACCGACATCAGGGTGATCGACCTGAAGCTGGTCTGGTTTCCTAGTCGGACTCCACCAGAGCCCTGAGCAAGTCTCGGATGGAGACCACACCGAGCAGGGTCCCCTCGGCATCGACCACCGGCATGTGGCGATAACCGGACTCGGCGATCCAGGCGGCAGCATCCCAGACGTCGAGGTCGGGGTCGAAGGTGTCCGGTTCCGCCCCCATCACCTCGGTCACCGGTGTGGACTCCAAATCGAGTCCGGCGGCTACGGCGCGGCGCAGGTCCCGCTCCGTCACCAGTCCGATCAGGTGGAGTCCCTCCACCACGGCGAGGGAACCGAGGTCGGAACTCTCCATGGCCCGGGCCGCCTCGGCCAAGGTGGTCTCAGGGCCACAGACGAAGGGAGCTCTTCCGGTCAGATCACCTAGACGCATCGGCCCCAACGCTATCGGGTTGTGGGCGCCGATGGCGAAACCGGCCAACGATGCTCAGACCAGGTCGGCCTCGCGGATCCCGAAGGAAGGGTGGCGCAGCCGGCACAGAGCCAGCTTCTCGAGCTGGCGGATCCGCTCCCGGGTGAGGTTGAACTCTTCGCCGATCTCCTCGAGGGTCCGTGGCACTCCGTCATAGAACCCGTAACGCAGGGCGAGGATCCTCCCCTCCCGCTCGGGGAGACGCTCGATGGACTGGCGCAACGAGTTGGCGACGTCCATCTCTTCGGTGATCTGCACCGGGTCGGCGGCGTCCTCGTCTTCGATGAAATCGCCGAGTTGGGCTCCGTCTTCGCCGATCGGCTGCTCGAGGGAGACTGTGTCGGCCACGCTGAGCGCCAGCTCGACTTTGTCCACCGTAACCCCGGCCTCCTCGGCGATCTCGTCAGGTCGGGGATCCCGGCCCAGTTCAGCCTTGAGGGAAGCCTGGGCGGCACGCACCGCGGCCAGGGTGTCATGCAGGTGAACGGGGATACGAACCGTGCGGGACTTGTCGGCAATGGCCCGAGTAATAGCCTGGCGAATCCACCAGGTGGCGTAGGTGGAGAACTTGAAGCCTTTCCTCCAGTCGAACTTCTCCACGGCGCGAATCAGACCCAGGTTCCCCTCCTGGATCAGGTCGAGGAAGTCGATGCCGGAGGTGTTGGCGTAGCGACGGGCATTGGCCACCACCAGACGAAGGTTGGCGGTGAGGAAGTCGTCCTTGGCCTGGGCGCCCCGGCGGGCCCGACGCCGCAGCTCCATCTCCTCGCGCTTGGTGGAGTAGTCGCCATTCTCGAGCCGCTCGGCGGCCTCCTCACCGGATTCGATCTTCTGGGCCAGCTCCACCTCCTGCTCGGCGGTGAGCAGGTCGTATTCACCGATGGCGGTCAGGTACTGGGAGACCAGGTCGGTGGTGAGCCGGCCACGGTCGTCGGTCAGCTTCGAATGCAGCCTGCTGCGACGCGGCTTGTCGCTCTTGTTGTTGCGCGTTCCAGTGGTGGTCATGTCCTTCTACGTCCTCCCGGAGGCACAGGATGTGCTAGGTGTGGAAAACCTCGGACACTCAACTATACGGAAAAACCCGGTTTTGTGAACCCCCCTCTTTTCCACAGCCTCAACCTGGGGTGTTGGCCGGACCCGCAGACCGGTCCAGACGAGCCGACCCCACGACACAGAGCACCACCGCCACCAGAAAGACGACGGCGAAGAACGGGTTGGAGAACAGTCCCACCAAGAAGAAGCCTGCGGCGGCGATCCGGGCCATCACCCGACCCCTATCGGGGGAACCGCTGGCTGTCCACGCCAGGATGCCGGCTCCGCCCATGACCACCAGCCAGAACAACGCCAGGAGGGGCACCGACTCCTGGCCCAGGAGCACGATCACATACACGCCGGCACTGGCCAGCCCTAGGGCACCCGCAGTACGGAGGGGAAGTCTTCGCACTTGAACCGGCCGGGGCACCCTGGGAAGCCTAGAGCGCCAGGGAACCTGCGGGCCGGGAACGTGGAAGGGCATAATATGTGCCTATCGAGGGCCTCGTGATACCAGCAGACTCGGAACTGGCGGCTTACCTGGAGCGCCTACCCGTCGGCGTCTACCGCACCGCGCGGGACGGGCGAATCCTCCTGGCCAACACCGCCTTGGCCCGTATCTTCGGTTTCGACAACGTCGAGGAGCTGCTCGATCTTCACATTCCCGATCTCTATGTCAACGCGGAGGAGAGAAAGAGGGCGTTCACCGAGGCCGACGCCGGCAAACATGAGGGCGTACGGGAGCACCTCATGCTACGGCGCGACGGCACCCAGTTCTGGGCGCGAATGCACTCCCGACCGCTAAGGGACGATCAAGGAAAGACCGTCATCATGGAGGGGGTCCTCCACGACATCACCGAAGAACGCGCCCTGCGCGAACGCCTGGTGGTGTCCGAGGGCCGATTCCGTACCGCGTTCG
This sequence comes from Acidimicrobiia bacterium, assembly GCA_046756405.1. Lineage (GTDB taxonomy): Bacteria > Actinomycetota > Acidimicrobiia > Spongiisociales > ZC4RG35 > JBHHWH01. Next base: position 15,314 of record JBHHWH010000007.1, read on the forward strand.
AGCAATCGCCCTTCCCGATGCTGCTTGTGGACCCAGAGATGAACTTCATGGCCGCCAACCGGGCGGTAGGGGAGATGCTCGGCGCCACCGAGGCCGAACTCATCGAGGGGGGCGGGCCGGCCTTGATGTCCGAAGAGGACTGGGCCGACGCCCAGCTACGCGTCGGTGCACTACGGAGGGGAGAGAGTGATGGGTACACCGTCACCCGCCGATTCCAGTTCCGGAATGGCCCTGAGAAGTGGGTAATCGTCTCGGTGGGAGCAGTGAGAAGTCCGGATGGGAGCCTCAACTCGTTCATAACCCAGTTCGTCGATATCACCGACCAGCAACGTATCCTCGACGAGTTGGAGGCCCTGGTGACTTCCAAAGAGGACCTGGTTCGCTCGGTGAGCCACGAACTCCGCACACCTTTAACGACCATTGTGGGACTCACCGCCGAGCTGACTTCGAAATGGGAAGAGTTCCCCGAAGACGAACGACGTGAACTAGTCCAATTGGTCTCGTCACAGGGTGCCGACATGGCGGAGCTGATCGATGACCTGCTGGCCGCGGCTCAGTCGGAGACTGTGCTTTTCTCCATAGAGCCCGAGAGCCTCGACCTCGTTGCAGAGGTGCGGGCCATCGCCAGGTTCTGGGAGCCCCGGGCCCGGTTGACCCTGCTCCTCCCCGCAGAGCCTCTGGTCTGTCACGCCGACCCCTACCGGGTACGGCAGATCCTGCGCAACCTCCTCTCCAACGCGTTGAAATACGGTACGGAGCCGATCACCATGCAGGCGAACCTCGAAGACGGGACGGCCTGTGTGTCGGTTCGGGATGCCGGTCAGCCATTGCCCGAATCGCAGCGGGAGGCCATCTTCGACCCCTACTACCGGGCCACCACCAGTCAGATCCCTCCCGGGTCGGTGGGCTTGGGACTGGCGGTGAGCCGGAACCTGGCCCGGATCATGGGAGGAGATCTGATCTACAGGGAGACCGACGGCCAGTCCGACTTCGTACTGAGCCTTCCCCTGGCTCCCGGCAGCTGAAGTAGGCCGCGGGAGGGGAGTACCTTCCCCTCATATGCCCAACCGCCTGGCCCAGGCCACCTCCCCCTACCTCCTCCAGCACCAGGACAACCCGGTCGACTGGTATGAGTGGGGCGAGGAGGCCTTCGCCGAGGCCCGTCGCCGTGACGTTCCCATTCTGTTGAGCGTCGGCTATGCCGCCTGCCATTGGTGCCACGTGATGGCCCATGAATCCTTCGAAGACCCCGAAACCGCGGCGCTGATGAACCGGCTGTTCGTCAACGTCAAAGTCGACCGGGAGGAGCGACCGGACGTGGATTCGATCTACATGGAAGCGGTGCAGGCCATGACCGGCCAAGGGGGCTGGCCGATGACCGTCTGGCTGGACCATCAGGGACGGCCCTTCTTCGCCGGTACCTATTTCCCCAAGGAACCCCGCCCGGGCATGCCGACGTTCCGCCAGGTCATCGAGGCCATCGCCGAGGTCTGGAGGGACCAGCGCGACCGGGTGGCCGCCCAGGCAGAGAGCCTGGTCGAGGCGATTACTCGCCAAGCGCCTCCTGGTGCCCTTCCCACCGACGACGGCTTCGAAGTGACCTGCCGCCAGATCCTCGCCGCCCATGACAGCCAGTTTGGTGGTTTCGGCCGGGCCCCCAAGTTCCCCCAACAGCCGGTCCTGGAGTTCCTGCTTCGAGTGCACGATGCGCCGTGGGCGACCGGAGCCGGTGAGGCCGTGGCCCTCACCCTGGAACGCATGGCGAAGGGCGGAATCCACGACCATCTGGGAGGAGGGTTCGCCCGCTACTCCGTTGACCGGCACTGGCTGGTCCCCCACTTCGAGAAGATGCTCTACGACAACGCCCAGCTTGCGCGCCTCTATCTGTGGGCGGGAATGGAGCTAGACCGGCCCGACTTCCTCGCCGTCGCCAGACACACCCTCGAATACATGCTGGCTGACCTCCGTCACCCCGACGGCGGCTTCTACAGCTCCGAGGACGCCGACTCTGAAGGCGTGGAGGGGAAGTTCTACGTGTGGAGCCTGGACGAGTTCCGGAATGTCCTCGGCTCGGACGCCGAAGAAGTGGCCGACTTATTCGGAGTCAGCGAGGCCGGCAACTTCGAAGGGGCCAACATCCTCCACATCGCCGGAAACGAACCTCCCCCGGGTCTGGAAGAAGCGAAGCGCGAGCTGTTCAAGGCCCGGTCCAGGCGGGTCAGGCCAGGACTCGACGACAAGGTGGTCGCCTCCTGGAACGGCCTCGCCATCCGTGCCTTCGCCGAAGCGGGAGCGGCGCTCGGCGACGCCCAGTATCTCGGGACCGCGCGGAAGGCGGCCCGGTTCGTTCGCGACCATCTGGTCGTAGACGGGGTTTTGATGCGCTCCTGGCGGGAAGGACGGACCTCGGTGCCCGCATTCCTCGACGACCATGCGGCCATGGCCCTCGGTTTCTTCTCCCTCTACGCCGCCACCGCGGAGCAGGAATGGTACCGGGCAGCCATGGAGCTGGTGGCTGAACTGGACCGCTTCGCCAACCCCGCCGGTGGTTTCTACGACACCCCCGATGATGGGGAGCCCCTGGTGAAACGGCCGGTGGACCAGACCGACAACCCCCTGCCCTCAGGCAGCGCCATGGCAGCCGAGGCGCTCGTTCTCGCCTCCCTCTACACCGGCGAATCCGTCCTCCGGGAAAAGGCTGAGACGACCCTGGCGGCCGCAGGTCTACTGATGGCCAAATACCCTTCGATGGTGGCCCACCACCTCTCGGTTGCCTACACCCTCGGCCGTTCCCGGGAGCTGGCCGTGGTCGGCTCCGACTGGCCCCGGTTCGCCGCGGTCTACTGGCGACGTTTCCGACCCGAGGTCGCCTTAGCTCCCAGCCCCGAGCCCACCGACGAGGTGCCCCTCCTGGCGGGCCGAGGGGAGGAAGGCCACACCCTGGCCTACGTCTGCCGGGGTTTCGTCTGCGACCTTCCCACCGACGACCCGGAGGTGCTTGCGGGCCACCTTGCCTAGGGTTTGGCCATGCCTCGGCTACGCCTCAACCACGCTGTCCTATTCGTCTCCGACCTGGAGAGAGCCAAGGCCTTCTACACCGACGTGCTCGGGTTCACTGTTGTGGCCGATGAGGTGGCGCTGAGGGCGGCCTTCCTCCGAGCCCCAGGGTCGGAAAACCACCATGACCTCGGACTTTTCACCGGGGCGGGTCCTAAGCCGCCGCGGGGAGTGGTGGGTCTCTACCACCTGGCCTGGCAGGTGTCGGACATCGCCGACCTGGCTACTTTCAGAGACGCCCTGGTAGAAGCGGGAGCGTTTACCGGGCAGTCCCACCATGGGGCCACTATCTCCCTCTACGGAGCCGACCCCGACGGCAATGAGTTCGAGATCATGTGGATGCTGCCGAGGGAAGCCTGGGGCGAGTACGAGGACCGGGGGGTGGTCATGCCCCTCGACCTGGAGGCGGAGATAGCCCGCTGGGGCTAACCGGCATCCAGTGCCCGCTCCAGGGCAGAGCGCATCACCTCTGCGGCGTACGGCCCGTGGGTGATGGCCTCTTCTAGGCGCATCTCTCCGGCCACCACGAACGAAGCCAGAGCGGCCACTTTGGTCAGCTCTGCAAGTTGGTCGTCTACCGCATGGCGATCCATGACACTTCCGTGACCGGGGACGACGAGTTCGTCGTCTCCGATAGCCGCTTCGAGGGTGACCGGCCACTCCACGGGGTAGGCGTCGACGAACACCGGAGGGGCTCCCTGCTCTACGAGATCGCCGAAGAAAGCCACCCTGGCGTCGGTCACCCGGATCACGATGTCCGAGTCGGTATGCGCCCGGCCATGATGGCTGAGTACGACCTCCCTGCCGATGTCGAGCGACACCTGTTCCGAGAAGGTCTTCTCCGGAGGAACGATGGTCACTTCCTCTATCTCGTCTCTTCGCTCAGGAGGAAACCATCCGAGGGCGTCTACTTTCATCTGCTCAGGGTTTTCGAGGAGAACCTGACGGCATCGGTCGTGGCCCCAGATATCGGCGTGGACGAACCGGGCGTTGCCGAAGGTGTGGTCCCAGTGCCAATGGGTGTTCACCACCCAGTGCACCGGCAGGGACGTGAGAGTCCGCAGTTCGCTGTTCAGCTCGTCGGCTTCACGGTGCGACGCCCTGGTGTCCACCACCAGGACTCCGTCATCGCCCACGACAACGCCGACGTTGAGGTCGAGGAAGGTGTAGCGGCGCCGGTAGACGCCGTCGGCCAGCTCGTCGAACATGCTCGCCAGACTAGAGACTCAATGCCGGCGGCACGCCGGACAGGTGGCCCTCACACCGGGGCGGAAACCCGCTCCTGTAGGGCCCCCGCGGAGGCGAGCACATAGGTCACCCAGAGGGCGTCGGCCAGGGCCAGGTGGGTGAGCTGAAGCCAGAGGGGAGTACCCAGGAAGACGTTGAGTGCTCCGGTGACCAGCAGCACCGCCACCAGGGCTACCAGGGACCGACCCACACTGGACCTACGCTGTCCCCAGCGGATCGACAGCCACCAACCGGAGGCCGCGGCGAGAACCGCCAAGATCGGATGGGCGATACGCAGCCTGGTGAGGAAGTGGCTCGCCGCCGTGTAGTCGAAACTGAAGGGGTCCTTGGGGAACAGGGTGTCGGCCAGGGCAGTGACCGCCCCGCTGGCGGTGACGACCACCAGCGCTAGGCCGCCGGCGATAACCGCGGCCTTCACCCGCGGCTCCACCTCTCTGACGAAGGGCCGTCCACCCGACAGCCAGAAGGCGGTGAGGGTCAGGGCAGCGAGGAGGAACAGGGTGTTGACCAGGTGGAGCGGAACCGACACCACCCGGGCCACCGAGGTGTCCGACGCCACCCACTCGGCGACCACGATGAGAGCACCGATCAGGGCTTCGATCACGATGGCCACCACCGACAGGCCGGCGCCGAGGCGAGCCGGATGGCCCTTGTTTCGATCCCGCCAGACAAGCACCGCGAGGACCACCACGAGGATCAAGGCGGCGCCGCTGAAGGCACGGTGGGTGAACTCGATGGCGGTGGGGCCCACCAGCTCCGGGGTCAGCTCCCCCTGACAGGCCGGCCAGGAAGGCCCACACCCGGCGCCGCTTCCGGTGGCACGGACCAGGCCACCGAGCAGGATCACCACCACGTTGAAGATCAACACGAACCAGGCGTAACGGGCCAGGGATGGCATGGCAGCGGGAGGTTAGAGCCGGGCAGCGGTTATGCCGTCGCTGTGCCAAGATTCGACCCATGACCGCCCTCACCGCCTCGATCGTCCCCGTGCTCGCGGCCCATACCACCGACAACTACGTGATAGCGGGGATCCTTACTACGGCGGCTGCCGTCATCGTCATCGTCCTCATGCTCGCCGTCTCTTCCTCAGAAGACGACCGAGGCTCCTAGCCTCCGCACCTGATGGAGGTCTTCGAAGACGTAACAGGTGCCATCGGCGGCACTCCCCTCGTCCGGCTCTCCCGGCTGCATCCCACCGGCAACCTTGTGGCCAAGCTCGAGTTCATGAACCCAGGCGGCTCGGTGAAAGAGCGCATCGCCATCTCGATGATCGACCGAGCAGAGCAAGAAGGTCTCCTCAGGCCGGGGGGAACGATCATCGAACCGACCTCCGGGAACACCGGCGTGGGCCTGGCGATGGTGGGGGCGGTGCGGGGATACCGGGTGATCTGCACCGTCCCCGACAAGGTCTCCCAGGAGAAGAGGGATCTTCTTCGAGCCTACGGAGCCGAGGTGATCGTCACTCCCACAGAGCTGGGACCCGAAGATCCCGACTCGTATTACGGGGTGGCGAACCGGCTCACCGCCGAGATCGAAGGCGCCTTCCAACCCAACCAGTATTTCAATCCGGCCAACCCCGAGGCCCATTACCGGACGACGGGACCTGAGATATGGAAGCAGACCCAAGGACAGATCGACTGCCTGGTCGTGGGCGTGGGTACCGGCGGCACGATCACCGGCGCCGGCCGCTATCTCAAGGAGCAGAAGCCTGAAATCGAACTGGTCGGTGCCGACCCGGAGGGCTCCATCTACACCCAGGGACCCGACGGGAACATCCACCAGTACTACGTTGAAGGTGTCGGCGAGGACTTCTACCCGGAAACCGTGGATCTCGACCTGATCGACCGGTTCATCGAGGTCACCGATGCCGAATCCTTCGCCACGACCCGCCGCCTAGCCCGAGAAGAAGGCATCCTCACCGGCGGCTCAGGTGGTATGGCCGTCCATGCAGCCATCGCCGTCGCCGATGAGGACCCGTCACGGCTGGTGGTGGTGATCGTCCCCGACTCGGGACGGGGATACCTCTCCAAGGTCTTCAACGACGACTGGATGAGTGACCACGGATTCGAGACGTGAGGAACCCCCGCCGCATGGCGGGGGTTCCCGAAAGCGTCGGCTGAGGCGTTTCTCGACAGCGTCGCCGCGACTGGACTAGGTCCGCGGTAGCCAGAGCCGGGTGGTCCGAGTTGGAGTCGCCACCTGTCCCAACGGGGACGAGCGGCGCCTAGCGGTCAGCGCCGCTCAGCGCTCGACCACCTCCAGAGTCCAAGAACTTTCATATGCCGTTGGGACCACCTCCTTTCTCTGGTCCGCCCAGTTTGGCACGAAGATTCGACTGTGGGGAGGGATTTGCGGGACAGATCAGAGGCGAAGGGTGCCGATGAAGGCATCCCACCAGGCGGAGAAGGCTTCCAGGCCCCGGTCCAGGGCCCAGAGGAGAGCGACGATGAGGGCCACGAAGGCGACTGCCGTGGCCAGGTACCTGACCCGGTAGAGCTGGCGCTGGCGGGGATCTTCGAGATAGGACACGTCGGTGGCGGCCGCCGGAGGCAGAGTGAGCACCTGGGGTGCCTGCCCGGGAGTGAAGGCAGGCTCTGGAGACGAGGTCGCGGGAGCCGAATCCGGGCGAGGGGGCTCACGGGGCTCCGTTTCTTCGTCTGAGGCCGGAGGCGGCACGGTCTCTACCCCTTCGGGTTGTTCCGCCTCCGGTGCCAGCTCCGCCAGCACCTCTTCCACGGTGGGGCTGGTCTCCATCTCGGGTCGCTTCAGATCGAGTTTGTCGAACAGGATCCGTTCCTCGATTCCGAGTACGGCGGCGACAGCAGCCACCACCCCGGGATCGTTGGGTCGGGTCCTGTCGCGTTCCCAGTCGCGGATGGTCGAGGCCGAGCGCCCCACCAGCTCTCCCAGCTTGGTCTGGCTCAGACCCAGCTTGGTGCGCCGGTAGCGGATCGTCCGACCGAAACTTCGTTCGGGCATCGGTGAGTAAATGCTATTCGCGACCTGGAAGGTTCCCTAAGACCGAGGACCTCAGTTGGTTCCGCTTATCACGGCGATGACCAGCTCGGTGTTGTCTCCGCTCTCGGCGACGGTGATGTGGATCGTCTGACCCTGGTCCTCGATGATCCAGGTGGCAGCTCGTGGTTCCTCTGAAGTCGCCTCGAGGACGATCTTCTTGCCGGTGACGAAGTCGCCGTAGAACACTTTGATCGGACCGAACTCGGCCTGGGGGTAGGTGACCGCCACGGAGGTACCGTCGTCCTGGTCGAGGACCATCTTGACGGTGCCACCCTCGTAGACAGGAACGGAGAAGTCGGCCGGGATGCCGGTCTCGGTGCCGTCCGGGGCCGACGGACCCTGCTCCTCGGCGATGGTGGACGGAGCGGGGGACTCTCCTCCGCTGTCGGCGATCTCCCCGGTGGAGCAGGCGGTGAAGGCCAGCAAAAGCGCGACGAAGGCTGCACTCGCCTTCTTGGTTCTCATTCATGACCCCTGTCGGTGACTGCCTGGCGAGGATAACGACGCCGCCGGACTGTGCCGCACGCGGTCTATTGGCCGGGGAACTTCCTAGTCTCGACCCAACCAGGGAGGCGCCTGGACGCCTGGTGGGTCCCCCGGTCTTCAAAACCGGTGAGAGGCAGATTCTGTCTCTGGCGGGTTCGATTCCCGTTCGCCTCCGCTATAGCTCCGCTACAGCTCCGGCTCACCCGCCCAGCCCGACGCCATCTCCCCGCCAGACGGCTCCGCCGCCACCCTGGCAGACTCGAAATGGCTACCTTGTGTCAACCATGGGCCAGCGCATCGACGTTCAAGCCACACCCCTGGGAGAGGTCGCGGTGTTCGTCATGGACCGCACCCTCACCGGCCAGGACGGACACTCCTACTCCGAGCCTCCGCACGGCCACTCCCCCGCCGATCACCTGGCAAGACGGCTGTTCATCGAAGACGGGGACATAAAGAACGTCTTCATCTCCTCCAACACGGTGGTGGTGGACCGAGCCTACCCCTGGGAGGAGGAGTCCCTCGACGCCGCCATCGACGTCATCGCCGACCTGTTCACCCACCACGTGATCGAAAGCCGCGAGGAAGCCGCAGAGAGGCTGCGGGCACTCCACTACAACGCCACGATCAGCCGTATCCGTGCCCACCACTCGGACTTGTGGGTGCTGTGGGCGAAGCCCGACGGGGGGGTGCCCGAGTTCAAGCCAGGCCAGTACACGACTCTGGGGCTCGGCTACTGGGAGGAACGCGTGGACCATGTCAGCGAAGACTTCGAGGAGGACCCAGGGCTATGGGAGAAGATGGTCCGTCGCTCCTACTCGGTCTCCAGCTCCATCGTCGACGACGAAGGGAACCTTCTCCCCGCCCGCGGCGACGAGGTGGAGTTCTATGTAGTGCTGGTCCGCCCCGGCGAGGTGGAGACCCCTGCCCTGACGCCGAGGCTCTTCGCCAAGTCTGAAGGGGACCGCATCTACATGAGTCGGAAGTTCACCGGCCGCTACACCCTCGACGGAGTGGAGTCCCACCACAATGTGGTCCTGCTGGCCACCGGCACCGGGGAGGCGCCCCACAACGCCATGGTTGCCGAGCTGCTGCGGCAAGGACACGAGGGAAGAATTCTTGCCGCGGTAACCGTTCGCTACCGAAGCGACCTTGCCTACCTGGAACAACACCAGGTCGTCCAAGCGAAGTACCCCAACTACACCTATGTCCCGATGACCACTCGGGAACCGGAGAACCTGGGAAACAAGGTCTACATCCAGGACTTCATCCTCTCCGGTGCCCTCGAAGAGAACCTGGGAGCACCCTTGGACCCCGAGACCACCCACGTCTTCGTGTGCGGCAACCCGAACATGATCGGGCTTCCCAAGTGGGACGAGGACGACGTTCCCCACTTCCCGGACCCTCTCGGTGTCTGCCAGATCCTCCACGAGCGCGGCTTTGTGATCGACCACCGCAAGGTGCGTGGCAACGTCCACTACGAGGAGTACTGGAAGCTCCAGTAGGGCAGCGCGACATCTCTTCGTCGAAGCGACCACACGGCCGTCGTGACCTTCAGGTTCGCGTCTTGAGGCGACGCTGGGCTTCGGCCACGGCGATGGCGGTCATATTGACCACGTCGGAGACGGAGGCGTCCCGCTGGAGGACGTGGACGGTGGCAGAGAGGCCGTTGAGGATGGGACCGATCACCTCGGCGTCCCCGAGCCGGTTCAGCAGCTTGTAGGAGGCGTTGGCCGCCGTCAGGTTGGGGAACACCAGCACGCTCGCCGGGCGTTTCAGCGGGCCGTCGGGACGGCGGCGTGCGAGCAGCTCCGTCACCACCGCGGTGTCGGCCTGTATCTCCCCGTCGGCGGGCACGTCCGGACGGGCCTGGCGGAAGAGCTCGACGGCCCTGCGGACCCGCTCCGGCTCCTCGCCCTTGGCCGAACCGAAGTCGGAGTAGCTGATGAACGCCACCCGCGGGTCGCGGTGGAACATCTGCTCGGCGGTGTCCACCGCCGCCAGGGCGATCTCGGAGAGTTGAGGGGCTGTGGGCTCGATGTTGACGGCGCAGTCGGTGAAGAAGTAGGCATGTCCTGTCACCACTACCACATAGGTGGAGGACACAATGGACCGTCCCTCCTCCACTTTGAGCACCTGGAGGGCAGGACGGATCGTCTCCGGATAGAAGGTGGTCAACCCTCCCAGGAGGGCATCCGCTGCCCGCTCCCTCACCATGAGACAGGCGTACATGTTGGGGTCGGTCACCCGCTCCCGTGCCTCTTCAAGGGTCATACCCCGGTCGCGACGTATCTCCTCGAGGACCTGGGCGTAGTGCTCCCTCTCCGGAGTCTCGGCAGTCGGGTCGACCACCTCCATGCCTTCGAGGCTGACCCCGGTGGCTTCGGCGACGCTGCGGATCCTGGCGCCGTCACCGACCAGGATCGGGCTGGCGATGCCCTCGTCGGTGACCCTACGGGCAGCCCGGATGATCCTCGAATCTCCGGCGTGGGGGTAGGCGACCCGCATCGGCTGGGACCGCGCCTGGATGGTGATGGCGTGGACCAGGGCGTGGGAGGCGGAGAACCGGGTCTGGAGCTGGTCCCGGTAGGCGTCGAAGTCCTCGATGGGATCGCGGGCCAGGCCCTCCCTCACCGCTGCCTCCGCCACCGCCGGGGCCACAGTCCACAGCACCCGCGGGTCGAAGGGCTTAGGGATCAGGTACTCGGGTCCGAAGGAGAGCTGGTCGAGGTCGTAGGCCTGCAGCACCGACTCGGGCACCGGCTCCCGGGCGAGACCCGCCAGGGCATGGGCAGCGGCGATCTTCATCGCCTCCGACACTCCCCGCGACCGCACATCGAGAGCCCCCCGGAAGATGAAGGGAAACCCGAGTACGTTGTTGACCTGGTTGGGGTAGTCGCTGCGGCCGGTGGCCATGATCACGTCGGGCCGGGCGGCCTTGGCGTCCTCGTAGGGGATCTCAGGATCGGGGTTGGCCAGGGCGAAGACGATGGGCTGGTCGGCCATCGACTTGATCATCTCCGGGGTGACCGTGTTCGCCACCGAGACCCCCACCATGGCGTCGGCGCCCTTCAGGGCGTCGGCCAGGGTCCGGGCCCCGGTCTCTACGGCGAACTGCTGCTTGATCTCGTTCAGGTCGTCCCGTCCGGAGTGGATCACCCCCTGGGAGTCGACCATGAGGACGTTGGCCGGGTCGACGCCCAGTTCGATGAAGAACCGGGCCGAGGCCACGCCGGCAGCCCCGGCGCCTATGAACACCACCCGGGTTTGGGAGATGTCACGGTGGGTCAGTTCGACGGCGTTGAGAAAGGCGGCACCACCGATGATGGCGGTGCCGTGCTGATCGTCGTGGAAGACTGGTATGTCCAGTTTTCTCCTCAGGGTGTCCTCGATGTAGAAGCATTCCGGAGCTTTGATGTCCTCCAGGTTGATGCCCCCCACCGTGGGCGCCAGCATCTCGCAGAACCGGATGATGTCCTCGGGCTCGGTGGCGTCGATCTCGAGGTCGAAGACGTCGATGTCGGCGAACCTCTTGAAGAGGACCGCCTTGCCCTCCATGACCGGCTTCCCGGCGAGGGGTCCAATGTTGCCCAGGCCGAGGACCGCGCTCCCGTTGGACACCACCGCCACCAGGTTCCCCCGGTTGGTGTAGCGGAAGGCAGCCTCCGGGTCGTCGGCGATGACGAGACAAGGCTCGGCCACGCCGGGCGTGTAGGCGAGGCTGAGGTCGGACTGGGACGCTGTCGGCTTCGTGGAGCGGATCTCGATCTTCCCTGGTCGGGGCTTCTCGTGATACTCCAGAGCCTCGGAGAAGGTGTCTCGCTTCGCCATGGTGGAACCCTAGGAGATCGCGGCCGTAGTTCAGATTTCGGGGTCGCCGTTGGTGCGGTTTGGTGCGAGAATTGGGGTAGATGCTCGAAAGGTCGCTACCCATCTCCAAGACCAACGGATACAAAGTGATGAGTGGCTGGCGAGTCGGCCATGCCCCCGAAGAGGCCACCACCAGCTCCGGACTGCTCGTACCGGTCGGCACCAAGGACGGCAACGACGCCCTGGCCCTCGTCGACGTGCAGACCAGCCAGCGCTTCTGGGCAGTGCCCACAGGTGCCTGGCGCTTCATATGGCCTCCGACGGGCCAGCCGGTCATCGCCGTGCGTGAGTCGCAGATCATCGCCGAGGAGGAGATCGAACACGTAGCCGATGAGGGGCAGTACCTCTGAGGGTGGGAAAACATCCCGCATCGGGTATCGGTCCCGGCGAACATGGGGCCCTGAGCCCATGAGCCAAGAACACGTTTCCCGGCGGCGCCGCCGCCTCACCGCCACCGTCACCGACGTCGAAGTCGCCGTTCAGAGGGCGTTCCTCGTCGGTGTGGTTCTCCCCGGTGACGACCCGCAGGCCGAGCAGCGGTCCCTGGAGGAACTGGCCCTCCTCACCGACACCGCCGGGTCCGAACCCGTGGACTGGGAGCTGGTGAAACGAATCCGGATCGAGGCGGCCACTTTCATCGGGTCGGGGAAGGCCCGAGAGCTGGCCGCCCTCACCTCGGCCCTCGACATCGACGTCGTGGTCTTCGACCAGTCCCTCACCCCCGCCCAGCAACGCAACCTTCAGGAGATCTTCGGCTGCGACGTCGTCGACCGGGAGGCCCTGATTCTGGATATCTTCGCCCAGCACGCCACCTCCAAGGTGGGCGCCCTTCAGGTCGAGCTGGCCCTGCTGCGTTACCACCTCCCCCGGCTGCGCGGAAAGGGCAAGAGCCTCTCCCAACAGGCCGGTGGTATCGGCACCAGAGGACCCGGGGAGACCAAGCTGGAAACGGACCGCCGGCGCATCCTCGCTCGGATCTCGATGCTGAAAGACCAACTGAAGGAGACTGCCCGACACCAGGAGACCCAGCGGAAACGTCGCCGCGGCTCGGGCATCCCCGAGATAGCCATCGTCGGCTACACCAACGCCGGCAAGTCCACCCTGCTCAACGCCCTCACCGAGGCCGGAGCATTGGTGGAAGACCGGCTGTTCGCCACCCTCGACCCCAAGGTGCGCCGCCTTGAACTACCCGGGGGACGGCCAGTCCTGGTGGCCGACACCGTCGGTTTCGTCCGCCGGCTCCCCCACGGTCTCGTCGAGGCCTTCCGCTCCACCCTCGCCGAGGCCGCTGAAGCCGATCTGCTGGTCCATCTGGTCGACGGAACCGACGACGACCCCGCTGGCCAGGTGGCGGCGGTGCGGGAGGTCCTCGAGGAGATCGGCGCCGACCGGGTTCCCGAACTGCTGGTGGTCAACAAGACCGACGCCATGGGCGAGACCGCAAGAGAGCGACTCGCCAACGTCTACTCCGACGCGGTTTTCATCTCCGCTCTCGAAGGGGAAGGTCTCGACACCCTCCTGGAGAGGGTCGGCGTTGAGATCAGCCGCCGGATGGTCACCCTCTCCCTCAGTGTCCCCTACGACCGCGGTGACGTGGTAGCGGCCGCCCACCGTGTCGGCGAGGTAATCGAAGAGAAACACGACGAGGCGGGCACGGTGCTCGACGTCCGGGTACCCCTTGCCGATCAGGAGCGGTTCGCCGAGTTCGCCCGCTAGAGGTGGATCACTCGACCAGCGTGGCCGCACCTACGATGCCGGCGTTGTTGGCGGCCTGGGCCCTCACCGCTGGCAGGTCGGGGTCGATCCGATGGGAGAACTTCTCCCACTTACGAGCCACCCCGCCGCTCACCACCATCAGGTTGGGATTGAAGAGGGTGTTGACGTGGGTGAGGAAACGGTTGACCCGATCCCCCCACTCGTCCCAACCGACACCGTCCCGTTTACGGGCGCTGGCGGAGAAGTAGGACTCGGCGGGACGGTGACCGTCCAGTTCCAACTGGCCCAGCTCCACGTTGGGCAGCAACCGGCCATCGAGAAGGAAACCACTTCCGATCCCGCTCCCGAAGGTGAGGAGGATCACCAGACCTTGGACGCCGCGGGCGGCACCGTAACGGTGCTCCCCGAGAGCCGCGGCATCGGCGTCGTTGATCACGGCGACTTCGACGCCGGCGGCATCGCTGAACGCCTCCACCGCGTTGAGGCCGATCCACGACTTGTGGATGTGGTTGGCGGTCCACACCGTCCCTTCGACCACCACGGCGGGAAACCCGATGCCGATCGGACCGTCATAGCCCACTGTCGAGGCCAGCTTTGCCACCATCTCCCCCATCTCGGTCGGAGCGACCGGCTCGGGAGTGGCCATCCTGATCCGTTCCGAGATTAAGGCACCGTCGTCGAGGTCGACGACGGCTCCCTTGATCCCGGATCCACCTATGTCGATTCCTAGTCGCTCTCCCATGCTCCGGGCAGGCTAGAGGTTCGTGACCCGGAACCGGAGGGTCACAGCGCCGCCACCGCATCGTCGGTGGTGAACACGGCGCCGGCGATGAAGCCCAATCTGACCAGTGCCGCCCGGCTGGACAGCCTCCAAGAAGCCCAAAGGCGGTATCGTCGGCCGGTGCTCCAGGCGAAACTCCTCCACGGCGTTGTAGTCGAGCCCCGCTCGGAAAGACCCATCGAAATTCGAACGGGCCAGCTCCTTGCGCCCATGTCGGCTCCGATGCCCGGAGTTTCACAGTGAGCCGCCCTCAAGGGGAGATCGGCGTGGTCGGGCTCGGGGTGATGGGAGCCAACCTGGCGTTGAACCTGGCCGAATCGGGGCGGAGGGTGGCGGTCTTCAACCGCACCACCTCGGTCACAGAGGAGTTCATGAAGGGCGAGGCCGGAGACTTCGACATCCGGGGAGCCACCACTTACGACGAGCTTGTCGGACTCCTCAGCTCGCCCCGGGTGATCCTGCTGATGGTGAAGGCGGGCAGGTCCGTAGATGCGGTGATAGCCGACCTGGTTCCGCTTCTCGATCGGGGCGACATCATCATCGACGGAGGAAACTCCCTCTACACCGATACCGCGCGCCGCCAGGCCGAGCTCGCCCCCCGGGGGATACGGTTCGTCGGCATGGGGGTGTCAGGGGGCGAAGAGGGGGCCCGCCACGGCCCGTCGCTGATGCCCGGCGGGGATCCCGAAGCATGGCCGTTCATCGCCGACATGCTCCAGGGAATAGCCGCCCGGGCGCCCGACGGAACCCCCACCGTGGACTGGCTGGGCCCCGGCGGCGCGGGGCACTTCGTCAAGATGGTCCACAACGGCATCGAATACGGGGACATGCAGGTGATAGCCGAGGCCTACGACCTGCTGCGGCGCGGGCTGGGGGTCGAGCCCGGGGAGATGGCTCAGATCTTCGCCTCATGGAACCAGGGACGGCTGAAGTCGTATCTGATCGAGATCACCTCGGCGATCCTCGACACCACCGAAGACGGCAGGCCCCTCGTGGACCTGATCCTCGACGCCGCCGGCCAGAAAGGCACCGGCAAGTGGACGGTTATCGCCTCAATGGACCTGGCCCAGGCGACCACGCTCGTGGCCGAGGCGGTCTACGCCCGGATCGTCAGCTCCGATCCTGACCGTCGCGGCCGGGTGGCGCAGATCTACGACTCACCGATCGGCAATCTCGAGGGAGTGGACGTCGGCGATGTCGAAGCTTCCCTCTACGCCTCCAAGATCGTCTCCTACGCCCAGGGCTTCCGGCTGATGAGGGCAGCCTCGGAGGAGTTCGGTTGGGACCTGGACCTGGGCACGGTGGCTTCTCTCTGGCGGGCAGGATGCATCATCCGCGCCGCCTTCCTCGAGGACATCACTGCCGCCTACCGCACCAACCCGGAACTCGAAGATCTCCTGGAAGAGCCGTTCTTCGCCGACGCCATCAAGTCCGCCCTGGCCTCGTGGAGGCGGGTGGTCACCGGAGCGGTCCGGGCCGGCATCCCCGTACCCGCCTACGCCAGCGCCTTGACCTACTTCGACGCGCTGCGTTCTCACCGTCTCCCCGCCAACCTCATCCAAGCCCAGCGCGACTTCTTCGGCGCCCACACCTTCGAGCGGGTCGACCGGCCCCGAGGTGAGTTCTTCCACCAAAATTGGGAGACAGACTCCGACCAGGATCGATAGGCTCGCTCCTCCCAACGGAGGAAATCCCATGGCTATGGCCCAACTCGGGTACAGCCTCGAAGAAATCGAGATGGACCAACTCAGCCGCCAAGAGCTTCAGGCCGTCACCGAGCTGATCAACGAGGTGAGCCACGAAAGGGAGCCGCGTCACACCGACCTGACAGCCGAGGAAGTCCTCCTCTTCTCGCGGCGGCCCGGCAGCGTCTCTCGTCGATACGTGGCGTGGGACGCCAAGGGCCGGCCCGTGGCCATCCTCGACACCCGGTACTCCGATGACGGGACCAACCCCCACATCCTGCATACATCCATCAGCGTCCGCCCTGACTGCAGGAGGCAGGGCGTCGGCTCGGAACTCCTCGCCAAGACGGTTGAGGGCTGTCGTGAACTGGAGCGCACGACGCTATCCGGGAGCGTATTCGACACTGTTCCACCTGCCCAGGCCTTCGCCGATGTGGTGGGGGCTCGGACAGTTCTGGAGATGCACATGAACACCGTCCGCGTCGCCGATCTGCCGATCGACCTGCTCCGTACCTGGGAAGAGCAGGGACCCAGCCGGGCCCCTGGTTACTCGGTAACCCTCATCGAGGGTGCCTACCCCGAGGAGTTGCTCGAAGGTATGGCCCACCTGTACCACGTGCTGGAACGGGACATGCCCTCACCTGAAGGGTTCGAAGCCCGGGAGTACACACCGGAGCTGGTTACCGAGTTCATGGAGATGTTCCTCCAGGGCGCAGACCTGCTCACCTCGGTGGCCGTTCACAACGAGAGCGGAGAAGTGGCGGGGATGAGCCAGATCGGACGGCGTAAGACCGACCCGGTCACCTGGTTCGTGAGCACCACGATGGTGGATCCGGCCCACCGCGGCCATGCCCTGGGGAAATGGGTAAAGGCCCAGGTCACTCTGGCTGCCCTGAACCGCTGGCCCGGTGGCGAGTACATCGAAACCGGCAACGCCTTCACCAACGAGGCCATGTTGGGCATCAACCATGCCATGGGGTTCCGTCACGAGTACACCATGGCCTGGGTGGAGGTCGATGTGGATCGAGTGGAGTCCTACCTAGCCACCCGAACGGGTTAGACGGGCGGGGTGCCGGGAACCTCGATCAGCGGAGGCTGATCGAACCGTTCATCCCGGGCGTCAGCCGCCTCGACATGCTCCCGCTTCACCCCCAGCAGGAACAGAATCGCATCGAGGTAAGGGACCGAGAGGGAGGTGTCAGCTCTGGCCTTCACCACAGGCTTGCCGTTGAAGGCGATCCCCAGGCCGGCCGCGGCCAGCATGTCCAGGTCGTTGGCGCCGTCGCCGATGGCCACCACCTGGTTGGTGGAAACTCCCTCCGACTCCGCGACCTCGGCCAGGAAACGGGCCTTGCGGGGACCGTCGACTATCTCTCCGGCGAGACGGCCTGTGAGCACACCGTTCTTGATGTCGAGGGTGTTGGAGAGGGAGTAGTCGATCCCCAGGTCCGCGGCGAGGACCGTCGTGAAACGGGTGAACCCGGCGGAGACGATGGCGGTGGCCATTCCCAGCCGTTTCAAGGTCCGGACAAAGGTCCTGGCCCCCGGGGTCAGCTTCACCTTCGCCGCCACTCTGGCCAGGGCAGCCTCGTCGAGGCCCTCCAGTAGGGCCACCCGCTGCCGCAGCGACTCCTCGAAGGGGACCTCCCCCGCCATGGCAGCAGCGGTGACCTGAGAGACCTGGTTGTCCACGCCGGCCTCGGCGGCGAGGAGGTCGATCACCTCGGTCTCGGTGAGAGTGGAGTCCACGTCCATCACCACGACCCGTTTCGCTCGCCGCTCCAGTCCCTCGGGTTGGATGGCCAGGTCGATGGGACGTGCCGCGGCGACGGCTAGGAGAAGCTCCCGCATCCGGTCGATGGTCTCCGTTGAGACCGTCAGTTCGTAGCTGACCACCGGATACCGGGAGAGCCGGAAGATCCGCTCGATGTTGCCCCCACCTTCGGCGATCGCCCGGGCGACAGCACCGAAGTCGTCGGCGGTGACCGGTGATCCGATCACCGTCACCGCGAACAGCGACTTGGGTTCGGCGGCTCCGGGGCCCACCTCCTCGAACCGGACGTGGAGACCCTCACCGGCGGCGAACCGCCTCACCGCCTCCTCCGTCGTACCGTCTCCACCCCCGACCAGCACATTCAAGGTGAGCATCCCCCTGACCACGATCTGTTCCACGTCGTAGATCTCCGCGCCGCGGGCCGAGAGGACGTCCATCAGACCCGCCGAGATCCCCGAGTGGTCGGGACCGTGTAGCGAGACGAGGGTCGGTTTGCCTGCCATGGCTCGGGAAGGGTAAGCCGCCGCCCCGGGCAACCGTGAGTCGGGTCCCATTCTGTCGGGGAATCGGTACCATCGCCGGGTCCCCACATCCGAGGTTCACCCGTGTCCGACCACCCTTACCGTCTGCCGCGTCACGTCGTCCCCAGTCACTACGAGCTGCGTCTCGTACCCGACCTCGACACCCTCACCTTCGAGGGTTCGGTCACCGTGGACATCGAGGTGCATCAGCCGGTGACGGAGATCGTGGTCAACGCCGCAGATGTTGAGATCGTCTCCGCCAGGGTGGTCACTCAAGGTGGCAGTCTGGGAGTCACCGGAGTGTCCTACGACCCAGAGACAGAGCGTGCCGCCCTCACCCTGGAGTCAGGCCTCGAGCCGGGCTCGCACCGCCTTCTGATCGAACACACCGGAACCATCAACGACCAGCTACGCGGTCTCTACAAGTCGGTCTACGTCGACGCCGGAGGCAACCAACACCTGATCGCCACCTCCCAATGCCAGGCCACCGACGCCCGGCGGATCTTCCCGTGCTGGGACGAGCCCGATTTCAAGGCGACCTTCCAGACCACCCTGGTGGTCGCCGAAGGGCTCGAGGCCTACTCCAACGCCCGGGAGCTGGAACGGACAGCCCGCGACAGCGGACGGGTGGAGTTCCGCTTCGCCAGGACTATGAAGATGTCCCCCTACCTGCTGGCCTTCATCGTTGGCCCCTTCGAAGCCACCGAGCCGGTGGAGGTCCGCGGGACACCCATCCGGATCATCGTGCCTCGCGGCAACCTTGCCATGACCGATGTGGCCCTGAAAAACGCCCGATTCTGCTTCGAATATCTCACCGACTACTACGGCATCCCTTATCCGGGGGACAAGCTGGATCACATCGCCATCCCCGACTTCGCCGCCGGGGCCATGGAGAACGTCGGTCTGATCACCTACCGCGACGCCTACCTGATCATCGACCGCAAACGAGCCAGTCAAACCGAACTTCAGCGCAGCGTCGACGTCATCGCCCACGAGATCGCCCACCAGTGGTTCGGGAACCTGGTGACTCTCCGCTGGTGGGAGGGGGCCTGGCTCAACGAGGCCTTCGCCAGTTTCATGGAGATGAAGGCGACCGATGCCATGCATCCCGAGTGGAAGCGGTACCTCGACTTCGCCGACGTCGAGGTCCCCTGGGCCATGGCCACCGACCAGCTCAAGTCGACCCGGCCCGTCGAGTTCGAGGTCCACGCCCCCGAGGAAGTCGACGAGATGTTCGACGCCATCACCTACGGGAAGGGCAACGCCATCCTGCGGATGATCGAACAGTTCATCGGTGTCGAGGAGTTCCGTCGGGGCGTGGGCCGGTATTTGCGGGACCACGCCTACGGGAACACGGTCACCTCCGACCTGTGGCAGGCCCTGGAAAGCGCCACCGACCAGCCGGTAGGGAAGATCATGGACACCTGGGTGTATCAGCGGGGCTTTCCTCGGATCGACGTTGAGGAGGTGTCGGGCGGGGTGCGGCTCAGCCAGCGCCGTTTCCTCATCCTTGCCGACGAGACCGACACCACCCTCTGGCAGGTGCCGGTTCAGATCCGGGGCGTGGCCGACGGTCAGGCCTTCCACCGGAAGGTACTCCTGGCCCAGGACGAGGTCGTCGTCCCCCTCGCCGATGACATCGAGTTCCTGGTCGCCAATGCCGGCGGCTACGGCTTCTACCGGACTCGGTACTCGCAGGAGTTGTTCTCCTCCCTCCTCGGACGCCTGGAGGACCTCGACGAGGTGGAACGCCATGTTCTCGTCTCCGACACCTTCGCCTTCGTCAAGGCGGGGAACCTGCCTGCCTCGGTTTTTCTCGAGCTGGCCCGGAGCTTTGCCGGGGAGACGGAGAGGGCTATCTGGTCGGCGATCATCAAAGGTCTGGCCGCCCTGGAACACCACGCCCTCGACGATGAGGGCCGACCTGGCTTCCAGCAGTTCGTACGCGACCTGCTCGGTCCGGTCCTGGAGCGGATGGGCTGGGAGCCGGCCGAAGGCGAGGGGGACCTGGAGCGGGGTCTCCGGGGAGACGTGATCGCCACCCTGGGCAACCTGGGCGAGGACCCAGGGGTGATCGCTAGGGCGCGGGCTGCGGTAGTCAAGCTTCTCGGCGGCGACGGCCTCGACCCCGAGGTGGCCACGGCGGCGCTGGCTGTCTACGCCCGCCACAGCAACGTCGAGGACTACGAGCGGCTGTGGGACGCCTACCAGAAGGCCACTACCCCCCTGGAGAAGGTGCGCTATCTCAGGGCTGTAGCTTCGGTGCCCGAGGAGAGCCTGGCCGTCGCCACCCTGAACAAGGTGTTAGACGGTGACATCCGAACCCAGGACGCCTACTGGGTCTTTGCTCGGCTCCTCATGGGCAAGGCGGGGCCGAGGGTGTGGACCAGGGCCCGTTCAAGCTGGGAGGATGTCCTGGCGAGGATGCCGGGCACCACCCGCCGTCACGCCGTGGGCGGCATACCCGCCCTCTCCCAGCCCGAAGTGGCCGCAGATGTGAAGGCCTTCTTCGCCGAACACCCCATCCCGGAGGCGGCCATGGCCCTCACCCAAGCCCTAGAAAAACTCGACGCCAACGTGCGCCTCCGTCAGCGGGAGACCCCCAACCTCACCGCCTACTTCTCGCGAACCTAATGCACCAGGGCCCGGATACGGCCCTGTGCGCAAAAAAGAACGGGCCCCTGACAGGGCCCGTTCTTAGATCTGGATCGCGTTGAGCTGACCTACTTGAGCTCCACAGTAGCGCCGGCGCCCTCGAGGGTCTCCTTGGCCTTCTCGGCGGTCTCCTTGTCGACCCCCTCCAGAACGGCGGCGGGAGCACCATCCACCAGGTCCTTGGCCTCCTTGAGACCGAGGTTGGTCAGAGCACGCACCTCCTTGATCACCTGGATCTTGGTGGCGCCAACTTCGGTGATCACGACGTCGAACTCGTCCTTCTCCTCCTCGGCAGCGGCACCGTCGCCTCCACCGGCGGGAGCGGCGGCCACTGCTACGGGGGCAGCGGCGGTCACGTCGAACTTCTCCTCGAAAGCGTCGAGGAACTCCTTCAGCTCGAGGACGGTCATCTCCTCGAACACGCTGAGCAGTTCTTCGGTTGTCATCTTGGCCATTGGCTATTCCTCCTCGGCCTTGGCGGCCGCTTCCTTTTCAGCAGGCTCCTCTGCGGGAAGAGAAGCGTCGGAGCCTCCCTCCGGCAGAAACTCGCCCGACTCCTTTTTGTCCAAGAGCTGAGAGAACATCGAGGCGGCATCGCGGTTGAACGAGGCGAACATCCCCGCCGCCTTGAACAGGGGTGCCTTCATGGCACCGGCGATCTTCGCCAGTAGAACCTCGCGGGGTTCGATGTCGGCGAGCCGGGAGACCTCCTCCGGGGTGAGGACGTTGCCGCCCAGCAGCCCGGCCTTCAGGACCAAGACGTCGTGGGTCTTGGAGAAGTCCTTCAGGGCCTTCGCCGGCGCCACCGGATCCCCGTGGGCAAAGGTCATCGCCGTCGGTCCGGACAGGTAGTCGGCGAGCCCTTCTATGCCCGCCTCGCTGGTAGCGATCCGGGCCAGGCTCATCTTCACCACACGGTGCTCGGCGCCGGCCTCCCGGAGGCTCCGGCGGAGCTCCTGGAGATCCTTCACCGTCAGACCGCGGTACTCGGTCAAGTACACCGCGCCGGCCTGCTCGATCTTCTCTTTGATTTCAGCTACTGCTTGGACCTTTTCCGGTCTTGGCATTCGCTTCTCCCTACGCATTGATAAAGCCCCTCGGCAAAAGACAAGGGACTCAGAAGGAGCGTACCTGCGCTGGCGGGCGGGAGCCCCTTAGGTCTCTAAGACACCGGCGGTCTTCGGCCGAGGTATGGGAATTGCCTGGGGAATTGTAATTGGGGTCCGGGTGAGGGCAATTCGGGCTAGGTTGGCTCGATGGCTGTCGCGGAATTCGCACGTTCCGGAGATGCTCGCCTTTTCTTCGAGGACGCTGGCGCCGGGACAACTGTGATCTTCATCCATGCCGGAGTTGCCGACTCCAGAATGTGGGAGCCGCAGTTCGAAGCCATGCATGATGGGTTTCGTTTCATCAGGCTCGACCTCAGGGGCTTTGGCAGGACATCCCTCGGCAAGAAGCCCTACGCCGACCACGACGATGTGCTCGCCGTCATGGACCACCTTGAAGTCAAGCGGGCTGTGCTCGTGGTGTGCTCAATGGGAGGGGCCACCGCCCTGCGCATCGCCCGGGACCACCCGGACCGCGTCTTGGGTCTCGTCCTTATTGGAGCCGGCGCCCCGGGGTTCGAGCCGGAGAGCACCTATGTGCCACCCCAGTGGTCAACCGGGGTGAAGGCGTTCGAAGCCGGCGACTTGGAGCGGGTAGCGGAGCTTGAAGCCGAGATTTGGGTCGTAGGTCGGGGACGCACCGCGGACGACGTGGACCGAGCCGTGTTAGGCCTGGTCAGAGCGATGGACGTCATCCCCCTTCGCACCGAAGGCGAGCGCGAGGTTCTCCGAGACGAGCCCGGCCTCGAAGTGGTGCCGGACTTCCCAGGTCCGGCTCTTGTCGTCGTAGGTGAACACGACCTGCCTCAGCTGATCGAGTCCGCCGAGGTACTCGCCCAGGAGCTCAGCGACCGAGGCCCGGTGATCATGAAGGACACCGCCCACCTTCCCTCCCTGGAGAAACCGAGCGCTTTCAACGAACTACTCAAAGGTTTCCTGGACGCCTTCTGACGCGACTCTCCCCGAGTGGTGGTCACGGTTAGCGTCCGCGTTGTCGTCCTGTCTTCCAGATTTTCCCTGGACACGGCGGTCCCACCGCGCGACACTTGGTCCCGTTGAGAACCGGGGGTCTCCGTGGGACCGGGCGGGTTTCCCCTGACCGCCCCCGCCCGCTCCCCGGACCCAAATAAGCGAGGGCCGCGTAGCCGACTGACGAGACCAGCCCCTACCCTGGTCCACAGACGACGTGTCGGCAACGTGCGGACGGTGGACCTGGCAGCCGAAGCCCTCAAGCCCACGGAGCGTCCGGGGCGCGGAGACCCCCCAGTCCCCAAAAGAGAAGCCCCCGAAAAGGGGGCTTCTGCGCGTTCTGAAGGGCAGACGGATCAGGAGGCGAGGGCGGTCAGCTCCTCCAGGTGGGAGGTGTCCGCCCTGACTCCCGGACCCATGGTCGACGAGACGGTCATCCCCTGTACGTACCGCCCCTTGGCGCTCGCAGGACGGGCCCGGAGGATCTCCGCCGTCAAGGTAGCCAGGTTCTCGACGAGCTGGTCGACCTCAAAGGAGACCTTGCCTACGGGGGCGTGGACGTTTCCGTAGCGGTCGTTGCGATATTCGATCCGACCCGCCTTGAACTCGGAGACAGCCTGGCCCACGTCGGGAGTTACTGTTCCCGCCTTGGGGTTGGGCATCAGACCCCTGGGACCGAGGATCTTCCCCAGCTTTCCCACCTCGGGCATCATGTCGGGGGTGGCGATGGCCACGTCGAAGTCGAGGGAGGCTCCCTGTGAGATCTTCTCCGCTAGCTCCTTTCCTCCCACCAGGTCGGCGCCAGCCTCGAGAGCCTCCTTCTCCTTGTCGGGGGGGCAGAAGACGGCTACCCGGACGTTCTTACCGGTGCCGTGGGGCAGCGAGACGGTACCCCGCACCAACTGGTCGGCCTTGCGGGGGTCGATGCCCAGCTTGTAGACGACCTCGACGGTCTCGTCGAATTTGGCCGGGGCCAGGGACTTGACCAGCTCCAGGGCCTCCCGGGCCGGATAACGGGCATCGCGATCGTACCGGGACGCGGCCTCCCGGTACTTCTTACCGTGTTTCGCCATTGGTTTCCTCCTTGTGGTCCATGTGGCCCTACGGGCCTCCCACTCGACGCTCATGGCGCCTCTTGTGAACTAGAGACTCAGCCCTCTACTTCGATCCCCATCGAACGGGCGGTGCCTTCGACGACCCTCATCGCCGCCTCGATGTCGTTGGCGTTGAGGTCGACCATCTTGATCTCGGCGATCTCTTTGACCTGATCCCGGGTCACCTTGCCCACCTTGACCCGGTTGGGCTCACCAGAGCCCTTCTCTACCCGAGCCGCCTGACGCAGCAGCGACGCGGCAGGAGGGGTCTTGGTGATGAAGGTGAAGGACCGATCCTCGTAGATGGAGATCTCCACCGGAATGATCTGGCCCCGCTGGTGAGCGGTGGCATCGTTGTAGGCCTTGACGAAGTCCATGAGGTTGACTCCGTGGGGCCCGAGGGCGGTACCCACCGGCGGTGCAGGGGTCGCCTGCCCGGCGGGTAGCTGAAGCTTCAGTGTGGTTACGAGTTTCTTCCTGGCCATTGCTTGGTTACCTGTCAGTTCTTCTGGATGTCTTCGAAGCCCAGCTCCACCGGGGTGTCGCGGCCAAAGATGTTGACCAGGACCACCACCTTCTGCTGGTCGATGTTGATCTCTTCGATGATGCCGTTGAAGTCGGCGAAGGGGCCGGTGACGACCCGAACCTGTTCGCCCACCTCCCACTCGGGACGGAAGCGGGGCTTGGCCCTCTCCTCTTCCTTCTGGAAGCCGAGGAACCGTTCCACCTCACGGCGGGAGAGCGGGGTCGGCTTCTGGGCGTTGCCGGCAACGAACCCGGTGACCCCCGGGGTGTTACGAACCGCGTACCAGGAGTCGTCGTCGAGAATCATCCGGACGAGGAGGTACCCGGGGAACACCTTCTTAGAGACGGTGACCTTCTTGCCCCCCTTGAACTCCACCACGTCCTCCATGGGGATGTGAACTTCGAAGATCCTGTCCTCCATGTGCATCGACTGGATGCGGGCTTCTAGGTTGGCCTTCACCTTGTTCTCATACCCGGAGTAGGAGTGGATCACATACCAGTCGCCGGGAAGGTCGTAGGGGCTGGTGGGCGCCGGAGCCTCCGCCTCGGCGGCTTCTTCGACCTCAGCGGCGCCAGCGGCGCCTTCGGCGGCCTCCTCGGGCGTGAACTCCTCGGCAGGCTCCGGGGTACTCTCTTCGCTCACTTCGGGGATCGTCTCCTCAACCTCGGTGGCGGCGTCGGTGGTCTCGGCGACATCGCTCATATTCCCCGCTCGACCAGCCAGAGGACGGCCTCTTTGACCACCACGTCGAGCCCGAAGATCACCCCGGTGAGCGCTATCGAAGTGATCAGAGTCACCGTGGTGTAGGCGATCATCTGCTCTCGGGTGGGCCAGGTCACCTTCCGCATCTCGACACGCACCTCGTGGAGGTAGTCGGCAACGCGGCGGTGGATCGGCTTGCGCTCCGTCGGTGCCTTGACGCGTGCCTGGGCGACCGCCGCCGGCTTCGAGGCGCGGTTGCCTGCTCCGTCCTTACGCTTTTTCCGCCGTTCCTCCCGCTCTTGGAGGCGGCGCATCTCTCTATTCATCGCTGTTCCTATGGAGTCTGATACGGGATCCTCAGCAGGGGTGGAGGGACTCGAACCCCCAACCTCCGGTTTTGGAGACCGGCGCTCTAACCAATTAGAGCTACACCCCTAAGGGGGTTCGCGGGCTGTATGAGTATACGGCCGACCCGGCCGCTGTGAAAACTCGCCCCCGGGCAATCATCCTCCCCAGGCAAGCGGGGCCCATTCCTCAATCGCCAGCGGGACTGCTCGCCAGCGAGAGCCGGGCACCTCGAGCCTCTTCTTCCACACCGTCTGCGGACGGCAGTGTCAGCTCGAATACGCTCCAGCCGTCTTCGCGGCTGTAGACGAGGTCGCCATCCATGAGCCGTGCGAGCTGCCGGGCCACGCTGAGCCCGATCCCTATGGCGGCCGGTTGGCTCTCCTGGTCGTGGGCCCGATAGTACGGCTCGAAGATCCGCTCCCACTCCTCTGGCGGAAGCCCCGGACCGTCATCGGCCACCTGTACGGAGACTCTCCTGTCGTCCCGATCGAGACGAATCACGACTCGCTCACCCCCATAGCGGCAGGCGTTGCTGATCAGGTTGCGCAGGATCTGACGAACCCGAGAGGGATCTCCGAGGAGTCGATATGCCTCACCACGCTCACCCACGACCTCTATGCCTCTGCACTTCTCGGGACCCCCAGCCTCGAGAACTTGCGCCACTTGGGCTCGGGCGGCCACCGGCACCTTCGAAACCGTGAGCACGTCCAGCTCCGCCCTGGCCGCCACCAATAGATCGTCGATGATTGAGGACAGGTCGACGGCCTGATCGGCGATGCTGCTGATCATGGCCCGCCTCTCCTGCTCACTCATGTTGAGCCCTCCGTCGCGCAGCAGCTCGGCAAAGCCGAGCACGCCGGTCAGGGGAGTTCGCAGCTCATGGCTGATCGATGCGAGGAACCGGTCCTTGGCCCGGGTCAGCTCCTTGAGATGTTCCAGTTCTTCTCGGGCCTCACGCTCGTGTCGGTACTGGTAGGCGCCGACGGCGGCTAGAACGCTGGCCAGGAGACCAGCGAGAAGAAGAAGCAGCGCTCCAGTGGGATCTGGTTGAAACGAGGCGCCTTCCCTCGGAGAGATCGTGAACTCCCATAGGCGCCCGCCAACCTCCTCCAGACGTGACCACGCGAGCCCGACAGGCTGAGCGGATGGCCCTGTGCGGCCGGTGACGTCCACCACCGACCAGACCGTGTCGTCGCCGAGCCTCGACGAGATGCGGGCGTCGAGCAGCTCGCTGAGATCCATCGGTGCCACGGTGAATCCGGCCACCGCTCCCGTCTCTGGATCGGTCACGGGCCAGTAGACCAGGAAGCCGTCGGAGTCATCCTCTGAGACCAGTCGTAGGAACGTACTGACAGCGAAGTCCCCGCTCGCCCGCGCCCGTTCCAGCGCCGCCCGACGGTCGGGGTCTGCGAACGAATCGAACCCATGGGGTCGGTCGAAGGCCTCCGCGGGCTCGAACCATTGCAGGGGGGCATACTCGGACCGCTCGGTCACCGGTACCCGGTTTCCAGAGTCGTCTAATTCGAACACGGTGTAGCCGGGGATGCTCTTCCCAACCTCGACTTCAAAGTCCTCGAGGTCGGATGCGGAGACGACGGGCATGTAGCCGACTCCCCCGAGCCCGGGAATCGGCTCGAAGTTGGCGACGAAGCGCTGAAACTCGACCTGGGTGACCTCTTCACTGGCCTGGTAAAGCCCGCCCACCGCAACCAGACGCTCTACCACACTTGCCACCGCCGAGGTGGCAGACTCGACGAAGAGACTTCCGCGGGTCTCCAGCGCGGCATCAGCTTCCCTTTGCGCCCGCCCCCACAGCCACGCCGATACGAAGACACTGACGATCAACCCCGTCACGCCTAGGAGAAGGGCGAGACGAAAGGCCCCGTCCTTCCGGAACCTGGACGCGGTGGGGATACCAGGGTCGCCTTGTCCGGACATCATCTGCCTTATCGACAGGTCCGCCGGTCGGCTTGATGCCGCCCTCACCTGAAAGACACACCGCCTGAGCCGGTCAGGCCACCGTGCGGGGACGGAACCGCC
The DNA here is from genome assembly GCA_046756405.1 of Acidimicrobiia bacterium. GTDB lineage: Bacteria > Actinomycetota > Acidimicrobiia > Spongiisociales > ZC4RG35 > JBHHWH01. The sequence continues at coordinate 42,907 of JBHHWH010000007.1, forward strand.
AGATGAGGAGTGCGGCCAGTGCCGATACCAGCCCGGCCACCACTGCGACCGGCAGCTTCCAAGAACGAGGAAGCGCCAGATCCCCCTCGAGGGAGGACATGACCCGCCACTCGAGATCGAGGGGCGCCCTCTCGCCGGTGCCTGCCATCGCCCGCAGTTCGCGGGCGGTCCGCACCATGGCGGCGTGGCGGGCCTGGCAGCGGAGACAGGAGGAGGTGTGCCGCCGCAGCGGTGTGATCACCGGCCGGTCCTCAACGGCACTGGCGGCGACGAAGGGAAGGGCGAACTCGCAGGCGGCGCTCATGCGCTGGCCTCCAGGTCCCTCGCCAGCCGGGCACGGGCTCGATGCAATCTGACCTTGGCGGCGGTGACAGATATCCCCATAGACTCCGCTATCTCGGCGTGGGACCAGCCGTAGACGTCTTTCATCACCACCACCTGCCGTTGGGCCTCGGGGAGGCGGTCAAGGGCGGCGCGGAGCCGGCCCCGCAGCTCGAGGATCTCCCCCGCCACCTCCGGGGTCTCGGGTCCTTCGGGAGCAGCCAGGTCCACGACATCTTCGATGGGGGTGGCACGGTGACGGAGGGCCCGCTTGCGATGAGTCCAGGCCGTGTTGACGGTGATCCGGTGCAGCCATGTGGAAAGGCGCGCATCACCGCGGAATCGGGGCAGGGCCCGCCAGGCTCGGATCAGCGCCTCCTGGGCGATGTCCGCCGCCAGATGAGGATCTCCTACAAGTCTTCGGGCCAATGTGTAAACCTCGTCTTGATGTGCCCGTACCAGGGCAGCGAAGGCCGCACGGTCCCCTTTCCGGGCTCTGGCGACGAGTTCGTCCTCGTCGTGGTTTTCGACCCGTCGCGGGTCGGTCGGGTTACCCATCGGCAATCTCGATTCTGGCAGTCAGATGGGTTTGTGGGCCGGAAGCCAGCTCTCCTTCGAACATCGACCCCTCTCCGGTGAGGGTCACCGTGGCCGGAACCGCAGCCAGGAGGGGGCTGCGGAACCGCACCCGCGCCTGGGCCAAAGGCCGGGAACCGGAGGCCCGTTGTGCCGCCGCTGCCAGCACCCAGGCGGTCTGCAACAGTCCGTGGACCACCACTCCAGGGAAGCCGGCGGCGACGGCCGCCTGGTGGTCCCAGTGAATCGGATTCCAGTCCCGGGTCGCGGCGGCGTAACGGACCAGGTCGGCCCGGGAGGCTGCCACCTGGCCTTCCGCCGGTGAGCCGCGGTCGGTGTGGTGGGGCTCGACCCGTTCCTCGGCGGCCGGCCTCGGACCGGACCCGGGAACGACGAAGACGGAGGTTCCCTCAAGGACCGGGCCCTGGTCGTCAGAGGCCTCCAGTTCGAAACCGAGGAACAGCGAGCCGGCCCTCTCCCGGGCCCTGGTGAGGGTGCCGGTGACTTCGAGGACCGAGCCGACGACCAGGGGACGGTGCCAGGAGAAGGTCTGCTCCCCGTGGACGACGAAGCGGTCGGTGAGACGGGCCAGCAGCTCGGGGGCCACAGCGAAGAGCGCCGCGGCGGCGAAACCGGGAGGAGCGGTCTCGGTCCACCGGGCCAGATCGTCGCCGGTCACCTCGACAAAGTCGGCCACCCCCTCAGCAGAGATCCGCAGCGGCCTCGGGCCGAAGACGTGCCCGACCAGCTCCTCCATTACCGCGTACCTAATGCACCAGGGGCCATATCTGGCCCCTGGCGCAAACAGAAAGAGGGAAGGGCCCGTCTTCGGGCCCTTCCCACGGTCGACGGCATGACCCTTACCGGGTCTCCCGGTGCAGGGTGTGCTTGCGGCACCACCGGCAGTACTTCTTCAGTTCCAGCCGCTGCTGGGTCTGGGACTTGTTCTTCGTCGTGACGTAATTGCGCCTCTTGCACTCGGTGCAGGCCAGAGTCAGCGGCGGTCGCTTGTCGGATGGCATGGTCTACTCGTTTCGTTGACGGGTCCAGCCGTCCTACTTGATGATCTTGGTTACTCGTCCGGCGCCTACGGTCCGGCCGCCTTCCCGGATAG
>JBHHWH010000008.1:0-42402 GCA_046756405.1 Acidimicrobiia bacterium
CGGGTCCTTTGCCGATGCCGGCCACACCGACGAGGAATGGAAGCTGGTCAATGAGACACGCAAGATCCTCGAGGCGCCCGACGTGCTGGTGGAGCCGACGTGCGTGAGGGTTCCGGTGATGGTGGGCCACGGGATCGCATTCACCGCCTGGTTCGATGCCGAGATGGGGCCGGACGAGGCTGCCGACCTGATCGCCGTCGCCCCCGGTGTCGAGGTTTGGCACGACAAGGTGCCGACGCCGCTCGACTCTGCGGGAATCGACGAGGTCCTGGTGGGGAGGCTGCGTCCCACCCTCGGCCGGCCGGGCGGTGTCTCCGGTTGGGCCGTGGGCGACAACTTGCGCAAGGGGGCGGCGCTCAATGCCGTTCAGATCGCGGAGTTGGTCATCGCCGGGTGAACTGCGACCGCTCGATGTCGAGTTCGAGAGAGCACACTCGGGCTTGGTCGGGACGGCCGGATTTGAACCGGCGACCTCAGCGTCCCGAACGCTGCGCGCTACCAAACTGCGCCACGTCCCGATTGTCTCCCAATGCTAGGGGCGACAGGTGCTGAATCCCACTCTGAATCAGCCGGCCACCAGAAGCTCGGCGATCTGGACGGCGTTGAGCGCGGCACCCTTGCGCAGGTTGTCCCCCACCGCCCACAGGCTGACCCCCCCGGGTACACCCACCGTTTCCCTGATCCTCCCCACCAGGACCTCGTCGCGTCCCGCTGAGTCCAGGGGTGTAGGGACCCGGTCCTGCCACACCTCTACTCCGGAGGCCTCGGCTAGGATCGATACCGCCTCGCTGGCTGACACAGGCTTATCGAAGAACAGGGTGGCGGCGATCCCGTGGCCCACCAGCACCGGAACCCGGACACAGGTGGGCTCCACTGCCAGGTCGGGAAGGTAGAGGATCTTCCGGGACTCGTTGACCAGCTTCATCTCCTCGTCGGTGTAGCCGCCCTCCACCTCCGAGCCGGCGAAGGGCAGCACGTTGAAGGCGATGGGTCGGGCATAGACCTCCGATCCCGGATCCTCCCACCCGCCGGAGGCCAGAGCCCGCACATTGTCACCCAGTGCAGAGTTCTGCCGGAGAAGCTCGTCGATCCCCTGCTGGCCCGAGCCCGACACCGACTGGTAGGAGGTGGCCACCATCGATGTCAGCCCCGCCTCCCGGTGGAGGGGCGCCGCGGCCATCATCAGGGTCATCGTGGTGCAGTTGGGGTTGGCCACCAGACCCCGATGAGCGGTGACAGCCTCGTCGTTCACGCCGACGACGACCAGCGGTACGTTCGGGTCGCCCCGGAAGGCGGAGGAGTTGTCTACCACCACCGCTCCGGCGTCGACGAACCGGGGAGCATGGGCACGGGATCGGTCCCCGCCCGCCGAGAAGAGGGCGATGTCGATGCCCTTCGGATCGGCGGACGCCAGATCCTCTACCTCCACCTCGCCCCACTTGGTGGCGACGAGCCGTCCCGCGGAACGCTCCGAGGCCATCAGCCTCAAGGAGGTGACCGGAAAGTTCCGTTCCTCGAGGAGGTCGATCATGGCGCGGCCTACCACCCCGGTGGCGCCGACCACGGCAACAGAGGTCACCGTGCCACCTCCTTTTCGAAGATGGCAGCGTGGAGAAAGCGCACTGCCTTTTCGACGTCCCCGCCGGCAAGCTCGACTCGAACCGAGTGGTCGTCGTGTTCGGTCATCACGGAGATGATCCCAGCATCGGCGAGGAGCCGAGTCGGATCAGGGTCGAACCGACGGGCGGCCGTGCCGACCAGGGTGATGGTCCCGGATTCTCCATCGATACGGTGGGCGATGCCCACCATTGGTATTTTGGGCGCAGGGGCGACCACCCAGGTACCGGATTCTGTAGTGAATGAGGAACGGACATGGACCGGAACCCCATGCTCCTGGGCAAAACGAACCGAGGAGGGGTGGAGGACACCGGCGCCCGCCTCGGCTAGGGCCAGCATCTCTTCGTAGGAGATCTTCTCCAGCTTCCTGGCACCAGCCACGATGCGGGGATCGGCGGTGAACACCCCGTCAACGTCGGTGAGGATCTCGCAGGCCTCAGCGCCCAGGGCTCCCGCCAGGGCCACGGCGGTGGTGTCGGAGCCGCCCCGTCCCAGAGTGGTCACCTCGCGGCGGTCCGGGTCCACACCCTGGAACCCGGCCACGATCACCACCTTCCCCTCCTCCAAGGACTGCTTGACCCGCTCCCCGGTGATCCTGGTGATGCGGGCCTCGCCATGGGAGGAGTTGGTGAGGATCCCCGCCTGCGAACCGGTGTAGCTGACCGCGGGGACACCGCGGTCGTGGAGGGCCATCGCCAGAAGGGCCATCGAGATCCGCTCCCCTGCGGTGAGCAGCATGTCCATCTCCCGGGGGTGGGGGTCGGTGCTCACCTCGGCGGCGAGGCGGGCCAGCCGGTCGGTTGTCTCTCCCATGGCAGAGACAACCACCACCAGCTCCCACCCGGCGTCCCGAGTGTCACGCACCCGGTCGGCCACGGCCTGGATACGGCTGGTGTCGGCTACTGAGGTGCCGCCGTATTTCTGAACTACCACCGGCATAGCCCACAGTTTGGAGCCTCCGAACCGCAATTACGAACACACCGGCCTCCGAGTTGGGAGGCTGGGGTGCCTAAAGTCGCCAGACCGTGTCCGATCGACGAAGACGCCAGAAGGAGCTGCGCAAGGCCAAACGGGAGGCGGAGCGCAAACAGGCCGCCCGCCAGGAGCTGGTGAGGAGGATCGGCACCGCCGTCCTCTTCGGTCTGATAGTGGTTGCAATCTTCGCCGTCGGTTCCTTTTCCGGGCGCGAGGAAGGGGAGCTGCCGGGAACCTACGAGGACTACAGGAACCAGCCCACCGCCTGCGGAGCCGGGACCCCACCACCGGAGCAACTCATGACCTTCGACGCTCCGGTCAAACAAACCGACATCACCCCGGACAGCAAGGTGATGGCGATCCTGGAGACCTCCTGCGGGGAGATCGTTGTCGAACTGGACCCGGCACTGTCCCCGGAGACGGTCAACTCCTTCGTCTTCCTCGCCCGGCTCGGCTTCTACGACGGTCAGGTGTTCCACCGCATCGCCAAGGACTTCGTCATCCAGGGCGGCGACCCCAACGCCAACGGCTCCGGCGGGCCCGGATATGTGATCCCCGACGAGTTTCCTCCGGAAGACTTCGTCTACGAAGACGGTGTGGTGGCTATGGCGAACAGCGGTGCCGGCAGCACCGGATCTCAGTTCTTCGTCGTCATCGGAGACGACGCCCGCCATCTCACCAACGCCTTCAACGTACTGGGGAGGGTCGTCTCCGGTGAGGACACCCTCGACCGTATCGCCGCGGTGCCTACCCGGGCTGCTCCAGGCAGCGTCGAAGAGAGCCTCCCCCTGGAGACCGTCTACATCGAGTCGGTGACCATCAGGGTGAACGGCTCCTGACGGTCCCGTCGACCATGATCACCCTTGACCTGGCATGTCCGTAGACCTCCACGCCCACTCCACCGCCTCCGACGGCTCCGACACGCCCAGCCGGCTGCTGGAGTTGGCCGCCGCAAGGCGGCTGTCCGCCCTGGCCTTGACCGACCACGACACCCAGGAGGGCATCGCCGAGGCCCGGGAGGCGGCCGAGGGAACCGGCATCGAGCTGATCCCCGGCACCGAGCTATCCCTCCAGTACCGGGGAGGCGGGATGCACCTGGTGGTGCTGTGGCTGGTGCCGGGCGCCGGCCCGCTCCAGGAACGCCTCGCCGGGCTTCAGGCCGGTAGAGGGGATCGCAATCTCCGTATCTGCGAGATCCTCACCGACCTTGGCATGCCGGTGGACATAGAAGAGGTGGAAGAGGAGGCCGGTGGAGGAAGCGTGGGCCGGCCCCACATCGCCCAGGTGATGGTGCACAAGGGGTTCGTCCCCGACATCAAAACCGCTTTCGACCTATGGCTCGGCACCGGACAGCCGGCCTACGTGGGGAGACCGCGGCTCAATCCCGAAGAGGCGATAAGTCTGGCGCGACAATCGGGTGCTGTGCCGGTCCTCGCCCACCCCCACACCCTCGGCATCACCCGTGCCGAGGAGATGGCCCGCCTACTGGGAACCTTGAAGGACGCTGGACTGGTCGGCCTGGAAGCCCTCTACTCCAGCTACCTGCGCCACGAGCGGGAGGGATATGCCCATCTGGCTCGCCGTTTCGGTCTGGTGCCCTCGGGGGGCTCGGATTACCACGGCACCTACAAGCCGGGCTTGGAGCTGGGAGTCGGATACGGTGACCTGGTGATCCCCGATTCGGTGCTCGAAGAGCTGCGAGGCTACGCGGGAGGCCCGTGAGCCGGCCGCTCCGCATGGGGACCGCCGCCGCGGTCGTCTCCGGGAGCGTCCTCCTGTCCCGTCTCCTCGGCCTGGGCCGGGAAGCCCTGCTGGCATCGCTGATCGGGGTCAACGTCGAAGGGGACCTCTACCGTCAGGCCTTCACCATCCCCGACCTGCTGAACTATCTCCTCGCCGGGGCCTACCTGACCATCACCCTCATCCCCATCCTGAGCCGCCACCTGGAGGCCGGAGACACCGACGGGGCGAGTCGGGCCTTTACTTCGGTCTTCCGCTTCGTGGCCGGAGGCATCCTCACCCTCACCGCCCTGATGTGGATCTTCGCCGACCCCCTGGTGGGGCTGGCCTTCCCCGAGGTGGTAGCCGAACACGTCCGTCTCGTCTCCCTGACCCGGCTGGTCCTGCCCGCCCAGGTCTTCCTGGTGGTCGGCGCCCTCCTGATCGCCGTCCAGTACGCCCACCGGCGGTTCCTCCTCCCCGCCCTCGCTCCCCTGGTCTACAACCTGGGGATCATCGCCGGTGGGCTGACCGGGGCGTTGGTCGGTGACCCCTCTCCCGAGTCGTTCCTGGTGGGAGCCGTGGCCGGCTCCGCGGTGGGCAACTTCGGCCTCCAGTGGTTCGGCGCCCGGCGGACCGGCACCTGGCTGGTGAGCCCGAAGGGTCAGAGCGCGGTCAGGGAGTACCTGGTCCTGGCCCTGCCGCTGATGATCGGCCAGTCGGTGGCGGTCCTCGACGAGCAGTTCGTCCGGTTCTTCGGTCAGGTCGAGGAGGGTGCCACGTCGGCGCTGTCCTTCGCCCGTCAGCTCAACATGGTCCCGGTGGGGGTGATCGCCCAGGCGGCGGGGGTAGCCGCCTTCCCCTTCCTCGCCCGACTGGCCGCCCGGGGTAACAACGCCGAACTGGTCGAGACGACGGGACGAGCCGCCCGCAGGACCCTCTTCGTTGCCGCTGCGGCCACTGCCCTGGTCGTGGTGCTGGCCCGGCCGTCGGTGAGGCTTCTCTACCAGTACGGGGAGTTCACCGGCAGCGACGCCGACCTGGTGGCCCGGCTGCTGGCTATCTACGCCTTCTCCATCCCCGCCTGGGGTCTCCACCAGATCCTGGTGCGTCACTTCTACGCCAAGCGGCGGATGTGGACACCGGTGGTGATCGGAACGGTCTTCACCCTGGCGGCGGTACCCGTCTGGCTGGGCCTCCACGCTGCCCTCGGAGTGGAGGGCTTCGCCCTGGCCTCGACCCTGGTGATCAGCGGCTACGCGGCGGCAATGCTGATCGCCTGGGGCTACGACTCGGGCTGGGAGGCGGTGAGACAGCTCGCTCCCTCCCTGGTACGGGGTCTGGCGGCCGCTGCCGTGGCCGCCCTCGTGGCCCGGCCCCTGGTCGGTGCCCTCGACGGTGCCGGTTCCGGGGTGCTGTCGGCAGCGGTGACCCTCACGGTGGGAGGGGTGACCGCCCTGGCGGCCTTCGTCGGTGTCTCCTACCTGATGGGCGGCGCCGAGCTACGGGACCTCACCCAGAGGGGCTGATGCGTGTGCAGGAGTGCCGCCAACCGCGGCACACCAGCACACGCAACCCACGCCGGTAGGGAGCGGTCCGGGTCGGGCTCCTGGTTGCGGGCCTCCTCCCGGGCCAGGTGGTCGAGGACCACGGCGATCACCGCCGCCTCGAACTCCCCGGCTCCTCCCTGGATATCAACTCGGTCAGTCATCTCTCAGCTCCACCAGTTCGACAAGCGTACCGGCCCAGTCGGCGGGATGTACAAAGGCGATCCGGACTCCCCGGCCCCCCGTCTTCGGCTCCTCGTCCACCAGGCGTGCCCCCTCCTGTTTCAGGTGCTCCAGGGCAGCCTCGATGTCGGATACGGCGAAGGCGACGTGATGCAGACCCTCCCCTTGACGGGCAAGGAACTTGCCTACGGGACTGTCCTCGGACAGCGGTTGGAGCAGCTGTACGAAGGAGCCTCCGACGGGGAGCATCGCCTCCTCCACCCCCTGTTCCTTCACCACCTCGCGGTAGAGAGGCTCCACCCCATAGCGGGCCGCGTACGACTCCAGGGCGGCGTCGAGATCTCGGACAGCTATGGCCACGTGGTCGAGGTTGAGGAGCTTCACCGCCGTCAGGCTATTGGGGCGGAAGGTCGCTGTCATCCCCCGGTAGGATTCGACCAGGAGGTTTTCACGTGCAGAACTCTGTCATCACTGGCATAGCCCGAACCCCCATCGGTAAGTACGGGGGCACCCTCAAACCGTTACGGGCGGTTGAGCTGGGAGGAGCGGCCATCTCCGCCGCGGTGGAGCGGTCCCATATGGACCCGTCGGACATCGACGAGGTCCTCTTCGGTCAGGTCCTCCAGGCTGGCGAGGGTCAGATCACCGCCCGCCAGGCCGCCGTCGCCGGCGGCCTGCCGATGACGGTGCCGTCGGTCACGATCAACAAGGTCTGCCTGTCCGGCATGTCGGCCATCGGGCTGGCCGACCGGGCCATCAAGCTAGGCGACGCCAAGTTCGTCCTAGCCGGGGGCATGGAGTCCATGTCCAACGCCCCCCATGTGCTGCGGGAGCTGCGCTGGGGTGTCCGGATCGGCAATGCCTCCCTCGTCGACGTGATGGAGCACGACGGGCTCTTCTGCGCCTTCGACCACTGCACGATGGGGGAGTCCTCGGACCACAAGAACGAGCGGCTCGGTATCAGCCGGGAAGAACAGGACGAATGGGCGGTGCGGAGCCATCAACGGGCCGCCGAGGCGACCCGAAACGGACAGTTCGGCACCGAGCTGACCCCGGTGGAAGTCCCGCAACGTAAGGGCGACCCGGTCAGGGTGGAGACCGACGAGGGCATCCGCGAGGACGCCTCCCCGGAGTCTCTGGCCAGGCTGCGGCCCGCCTTCGTCCCCTCGGGGACGATCACCGCGGGGAACGCCTCCCAGATCTCCGACGGCGCCGCCGCGGTCATAGTTGCCGACCGGTTCGCCGCTGAGGCTTCCGGGGCGCCGGTCTTGGCGGAGATTCTCGCCTACGGCCAGATCGGAGGCGTTGACGCCACCCTCCACGAACGACCCGCCGAAGCCCTGGCCGTTGCCCTGAAGAAGGCTGGTCTCGGCCCCTCCGACCTCGATCTGGTGGAGATCAACGAGGCTTTCGCCGCCGTCTCCCTGTGGTCAGCCCGCATGTTGGACATCCCCGAGGACAAGGTGAATGTCAACGGCGGGGCGGTTGCCCTGGGCCACCCGCTGGGTGCCACCGGGGCCCGTCTGGTGGTGACCCTGATCAACGCCCTCCGCCACCGGGGAGGCGGCATCGGAGCTGCGGCCCTCTGCGGAGGCGGAGGCCAGGGCGACGCCCTCATCGTCAAGGTCGAAGGCTGATGGCCAAACCCATCGAACGGAACCTGGGCTTCGACCTGGTGAGGGTGACCGAGACCGCGGCCATGGGCGCTGCCCGCTGGTTGGGCAAAGGCGACAAGGAAGCCGTCGACCAGGCAGCCGTAGACGGGATGCGGCTTCACCTCTCCACCATCGACATCGACGGCGTGGTGGTGATCGGCGAAGGGGAGAAAGACGAGGCGCCGATGCTCTACAACGGGGAACGGGTGGGCACCGGGAAGGGGATGGTCGTCGACGTCGCCGTCGACCCCATCGACGGGACGACCCTCACCGCCTCGGGGCTTCCCGGAGCGATCGCGGTCATCGCCCTGGCCGAGGGGCGGGGGACCATGTACGCCCCCGGCTCCCTCGTCTACATGGAGAAGATCGCCGTCGGTCCCGAAGCGGCCGGCAACATCGACCTCAACGCCCCTCCCGCCTACAACCTGAAACAGGTGGCCAAGGCCAACGGGAAGGAGCTCGGGGAGCTGCGGGTCCTGATCCTCGACCGGCCCCGCAACGACGCCATCATCAAGGCGGTACGGGCCGCGGGGGCCCGTATCTCCCTGTTCCGGGACGGTGACGTGGCCGCTGCCATCGCCACCGCCCAGGAGGACCATGAGGCCGACATCCTCTTGGGCATCGGAGGCTCCCCCGAAGCGGTGCTCGCCGCCGCGGCGTTGAAGTGCATGGGAGGCGAGATCCAGTGCCGTCTCTGGCCCCGCAACGACGAAGAGAAGCGCCTCGCCGAAGAGGAGGGTCTCGATCTGGATCGCGTGATAACCACCGACGATCTCGTGTCCTCGGACAACGTGTTCTTCGCCGCCACCGGGGTCACCGGAGGGGAGTTCCTCAAAGCGGTCAACTTTCGCGGTGACAGCCGGGTGGCCACCCATTCGGTCATCATGCGCTCCAAGACCGGCTCGGTTCGCTACATGACCGCCCACCACGATCTGGCCCGGCTCAGGGCCATATCCAGTCTCACCCTCGACTAACGATTCTCTAACACTCGGCGGCGACCATGGAGGCGTGGCCTACTCGACGACGGAGAAGATCGCCCACGTCTACCGCCGGCTGGGGGTAGGGGCCCATCCGGATCTGGTGGCTGGGGCCACCTCGGCGGAGAACGCTATAGCCCGGGCCATGTCCCTGGACTTCGATCCTCCTGAACTGCCCGAAATGGAGGTGCCGATGAGCCGAGAGGATGCCCAGGACGTGGCCAGGCTCGCCGAGCCGGTGCGGTGGTGGCTGAGTTCGATGGTGACGTCGGCTCGCCTCATCGAAGAGCGGCTGGTGTGGTTCTGGCACGACCATTTCGCCACCTCGATCCGCAAGGTCCGGATCCCCTACCTGATGTGGAAACAACACCTCACCATCCGAGCCCATGCCACTGGCAGCTTCGCCGAGCTGCTCAGGGCCATCGCCGTCGATCCAGCGATGCTCTTCTACCTCGACGGGACCCGCAACCAGGTCGAGACCATCAACGAGAACTATGCCCGGGAGTTGATGGAGCTGCACACCATGGGTCCGGGGAGCTACACCCAGAACGATGTGGTCGAAGCCGCCAAGGCCCTCACCGGCTGGGTGGTCAAGGTCCCCTACTCCCGGGCCGCCTCCCGCTTCCCCGCCGATCTTCCCCCCTGGGAGTCGCTCTTCGTCCCCTTCCGTCACGACGAAGGGAACAAGACCCTGCAGGGGGTCACCGGGCGTCTGAATCTGGACGACGTGATCGAGATCCTCCTGGACCAGCCGGCCACGTCCCGTTTCGTGGCAGCCAAGCTCTGGGCCGAGTTGGTAGGCACCCCGCCGGAGCCGTCCACCCTCGACGCTGTTGCCTCTGCCATGCCGCCGACTATTCGATCATGGCCCTGGTCGAGGCGATAGCCGCGACGCCGGACTTCGTCTCCGATGAGGCGATCCGAACCAAGGTGAGGACCCCAGTGGAGCGGTTGGTGGCCGTGGCCCAGGGCCTGGGCGAGGGAGAGCTGGACGAACGTCTTGGCTTCGCCCTCCACGGGATGGCCTACCTTCCCTTCAACCCGCCGTCCCCGGCCGGCTTTCCCCGGGGAAGGGTGCTCCTGGGCCCCCACCAGATGGTTCACTCCTTCGACCTGCTGGCTACTGCCCAACCGAACGGATACCAAACCAGCGAAGAGATCCTGAGCCGGATCGGGCTGATCGACGTCTCCGAGGGCACCCGCCGGGTCCTCAACCTGGCTCCCGACCCTTCCGCCCGTCTTGCCCTGGTGGTCAACTCACCGGAGTTCGGTCTGGTATGAGCGACCGTATCTGCGATCTGGTGACCCGCCGGCAGTTCGTAACCGGTCTGGGCTCGGCGATGCTCTTGGTGGCCTGTTCCGGACGCACCGTCTCGCTCCTCCAGCCCGACCCCACTTCCACCCTCGTCGACCCTACGGCAGCGCTGCCCATCGGATCTGTAGGCCCGAACACCGACCGGGTGCTGGTGGTGATCGAGATGGGCGGCGGCAACGACGGCCTCAACACAGTCGTCCCCCACGCCACCGACGCCTACTTCGACCTCCGCAAGAACATCAGGGTGACAGACCCCATCGACCTCGACGGCGAGATCGGGCTCCACCCCAGCCTCGAGTTCGTCGCCGCCGAATTCCAGGCGGGGAGGGTGGCGCTCGTGGAGGGGTGGGCGTTCCCGATCCGGACCTGTCTCATTTCGTCTCCATGGCCTCCTGGTGGACGGCCAACCCAGACTCCTCTGACGGGACCGGCTGGTTGGGACGCTATCTGGACGGCACAGTCGGCTACGCCGCGCCCCTGGCGGGTATCGCCATCGGACCCGGCCCCTCCCGGGCCCTACTGGGCAATGCTTCCTATGCCGTGGCCATCCAGGACGAGACCGGCCTCGACCCCGACGTCCCAGCCTGGGTGGATGACCGGGAGGAGTTGATGGGGATGTGGGCGGGCTTCGCCCCAGGAGGGGCGGAAGGCGCCGCCGACCCGGTACGTCAGGCGATCGGAACCGCTGTAGATGCCCGCGACGCCCTCTCCCAGGCCCTGGACGGGACCTCCCAGCGGCGCACCCGCCGGGCCACCTTGGAAAGCGAGCTGCTGCTGGCCGCACGCCTGATCAACAGTGCGGTGTCGCCCACCGTCGTTTACATCCACGGCTTCGGCGACTTCGATACCCATCTCGACCAGCGGTCCCGCCACGATGCGCTGATGGCTCAGCTCGACGCCGGACTGGCCCGCTTCTGGACGGAGCTTGGTGACAGCGCAGGCCGCGTCGTGGTCCTCACCGCCAGCGAGTTCGGCAGACGACCCCGGGACAACGGATCAGGGACCGACCACGGAACCGCCGCCTCCCACATCCTCATGGGTCCAGCCGTCTCGGGAGGGAGACACGGGGAGACTCCGTCCCTCACTTCCCTCGACTCCACCGGCAACCTGATTCACACCGTCGACTACCGGTCTGTCTATGCCACCGTCCTCGATCGGTGGCTCCAGGCTGACGCTGAGACGATTCTTGGTGATAGCTACGAGCGTCTGGAGCTGTTCGGATAGGCGAGTTCGACGGCCTCGACCAGGGTGTGGGCGATAGGGACACCCGCCTCCTCCAGGGTGGGGAGGTGGTGGCTGCCACCGTGGTAGAGCACCACCGCCGCTCCCACTGCTCTCGCTGCCGCGGCGTCGTCGGGAGTGTCGCCGATGATCACCGACCGCTCCGGTGCCACACCGAGGTCAGCGAGGTGCCAACGGAGATGGGCGGCCTTCAGCCCACCGGTGGGGCCGGTCAACCCTCGAATGCCGGCGAAGCGGGACCGCACTCCGAAGCGATCCACCACGTGGTCCAGCCACTCCTGGGGAGACATAGACAGCAGCGACTGGCCCCAGCCCCGTTCCTCCACCGCGTCCATCGCTTGCCCGGCATCGGAAGTCAACGCTGCGGCGTGCACCCTCGAGTAATACTCCTCATGGAAGGTGCCGTTTAGAACCTCCCATTCGCCGTCGGTGATGGGGCGGCCGAAGAGGGAGTCGTAGAAGGCGCGTACTGGACGGGTGAAGTGGTCCCGGTAGTCGTCCTCATCGATGGGGCCGAGCCCGAACCGGGACAGGGACACGTTGGCCGCCTCGATGACCACATGGAGGTCGTCGAGGAGGGTGCCGTTCCAGTCCCAGACCACATGGAGATCGCCCACGACCACGATTATGGCCTGGTCCGTGCGCCCCTTCACGTCGAGGCGGTTAGTGTGCCGGTCACTCAGACGAGCATGACCACCAGGACTGAAGGTTTGCGAGACGACATAGGGCCGGTCTTCGGCTTTCTGCTCGCCTACGTCAAGTGGGCCGACTACTTCGCGGAGAAGACCGGCCGGCTCGCCGCTTGGGTGGTTCTTCCCACCGTGGGTGTGGGTTTCGTCAACGTGGTGCTCAGGTACGTCGGCCAGTTCATGGGGGCGAAGCTCACCTCCAACGCCATCATCGAACTCCAGTGGTACCTCTACTCCCTCATATTTCTGCTCGGCTTCGCCTACGTGCTGAAACACCAGATAAACGTCCGAGTGGACTTCTGGTTCGCCCACCAGCCAGCCACCCGCAAGGCTTGGATCGACTTCGTCGGCAACCTGATCGCCCTCCTTCCCTTCGCCTTGATGGGCATCTGGGTGTCTTTCCCTCAGGCCATCCAGTCGATCCGGGTGTGGGAGCAGTCCCCCGACGCCAGTGGGCTGCCCAGGGGCCCCATCAAGCTGATGATCGGTATCGCCTTTGTCCTCCTGATGCTCCAGGCCATCGCCGAGCAGGTGAAGTTATACGCCATCATCACCGGTCGTGGCCACCTGGTCCACGTCGAACACGAACACGAAGCCCCGATCAGAGTGGAATGAGATGAGCGTCGAACTCCTCGCCATCATCATGTTCGCCGTATTCCTGGTGGTGATCCTCTCCGGCTATCCGGTGGCCTTCTCCTTCGCCGGCACCGGCGTGGTCTTCTTCCTTCTAGGGGTCCTCTTCGGAGACCTCTCCTTCCGCACTCTCAACATTCTCTTCAGTCAGTGGTTCGCCAACTCCGTCTCCAACTTCACCTTCCTAGCTATCCCGTTCTTCGTCTTCATGGGCGCCGTGTTCGAGAAGTCGGGCCTCGCCGAGAGGCTTCTCAAGACCATCGGCTTGCTGATGGGACCCCTCCGCGGCGGCATGGCGGTGGCAGTGGTCATCGTGGGGACGCTCCTCGCCGCCGCCACCGGCGTGGTGGCGGCCACGGTGATCGTGATGGGCCTCCTCTCCCTGCCGGTGATGGTCAAGTACAACTACGACCCCAAGCTGGCGTCGGGGGTGATCATCGCTTCGGGAACCCTGGCTCAGCTCATCCCACCCAGCCTGGTGTTGATCATCCTCGCTCAGTTCATCCCCGTGTCGGTGGGTGAGCTGTTCGCCGGCGCTCTCATTCCCGGGATCATGCTGTCGGCCATCTTCGCCGTCTACGCCCTGATCCTCGCCTGGCTCAAGCCCGAGGTGGCCCCGGCCATCCCCAAGGAGGAGCGGGATCTGGGACCCAGGGAGCTGGCCTTGGAGACGATGCGAGTCGTCGTTCCCCCTCTGTTCCTCATCTTTGCCGTGTTGGGCTCGATCTTCGCCGGCATAGCCACCGCCTCCGAAGCCGGGGCTGTTGGTGCCCTCGGCGCCGTTCTCCTATCAATCATGTATAGGAACTTCAAGTGGCAGACCCTCCTCGACGCGGCCCGGTCCACGGCCAACATCACCGGGCTGGTGCTCCAGATCCTGTTCGCCTCCACTTTTTTCGCCCTGGTGTTCAACAGGCTCAACGGCCAGGATCTGATCACCGAGTGGCTAACGTCGATCCCCGGGGAGAAGTGGGGGTTCATCATCGCCGCCAACATCATCGTCTTCCTCTTAGGCATCAACCTCGAGTTCCTGGAGATCTCCTTCATCGTGATGCCCCTCTTCGTTCCCGCTGCCGAAGCTCTGGGGCTGGTGGGACCGCTGATGGTGTGGTTCGCGGTGATGATGGCCATCAACCTCAACATGGCCTTCATCTCGCCCCCGGTGGGCTTCTCCCTCTTCTACCTCCAATCGGTGGCACCTCCGGAGGTGAAGACCAGCGACATCCATAAAGGAGCCCTGCCCTTCATGGCGCTTCAGAGCCTGGGACTAATCGTCGTCATGCTCGTCCCCCAGACCGTCACCTGGCTGGTCGAGCGGTTCTTCAGCAGGGAAGCCTTCGCCGCGTTTCTCTCTCTCCTATAGGTCCCCTCAACTGACGAACAGAGGACCCCGCGTACGGCGGGGTCCTCGTTGCTCGTTCTCTAACTGTCAGGATTGGTAGGTGCTGGCGATGTAGCTCATGTAGGAGGTCTCGGCCAGTGAGTGCCACCTCTGGATGTCACTCCTGAACTTCTCCCAGTGCCCGCGGATCGAGGCGAACGCCTCACTCTCGGCAGACTTCTCGTCCATGATCTCCGCCGAAGCCTCTGCCGCGGCCTCCATGACATCATCCGGGAAAGGCAGGATGGTGATGTTCGCCTCATTGACGATCTCATCCAGCGCTGCCGGGTTCTTGGCGTCGTAGGAAGCCATCATCGTCATATTCGCCTCGTAGCTGGCAGTCTTGACGATCTCCTTGTAGACGTCCGGCAGCTGGTTCCACTTCTCGAGCGGGATCTGGATCTCCAGTGACGGCCCTGGCTCCCACCACCCCGGGTGGTAGTAGAACTTGGTCACCGTGTGGAACCCCATCGTCTTGTCGTCGTAGGGACCCACCCACTCGGTGGCATCGATCGCACCAGTTTGTAGAGCTTGGAAGATCTCACCGCCGGGCAGCACCTGGACCGTGGCACCCAGCTTGCTCATCGCGGTGCCACCCAGGCCCGGGATACGCATGATCAGGCCCTCGAGGTCCGCCTTGGACTTGATCTCCTTGTTGAACCAACCGCCCATCTGCACCCCGGTGTTGCCGGCGGGGAACTGGATGGCGTTGAACCGCTCCTTGTAGAACTCTTGGAGTAGCTCAAGCCCGCCGGCCTCGTAGAGCCAGGCGTTCTGCTGACGGGAGGTGAGGCCGAAGGGCACTGCCGTTCCGAAAGCCGTCGCTGGGTCCAGGCCGACGTAGTAGTAGGAGGCGGTGTGGCCCATGTCGATGGAGTTGGTCTCCACGTTCTGGAGAATCTCCAGGGGCGGGACCACCTCGCCGGCGGGCTGGGCGGTGATCATGAACTTCCCGCCGGTCATCGCCGACACCCTCTCGGCCACCCTCTCCGCGCCGCCGAAAATCGTGTCGAGGATCGTCGGCCAGCTCGTGGCAATCTCCCACTCCAGCTCGGGAAGGGACTCGTCCTGGACGGCCTCGTCGAGGTCTTGGTTCCCGGTCGTACACGCGGCCAGGGCCGTGGCCCCGAGGGCTCCCATAGCGGCCAGCTTCAGGAACTGTCTGCGTTCCATGAGTTCGGCATACTGCTTCTTGTTCATGCTCCTCCTTCTCCGACCTAGGGGATGCGGGGAGCGTACGCGTCTTCGCGGCCGCGTGTCGTGAAGAGAGGGAAATTTCGTCGGTATCTATCAGAGCTCAGACCGACCGATCAGCGCTCTGCCCAGGGTCAACTCGTCGGCGTAGTCAAGATCGCCTCCGACAGGCAGCCCCGAAGCAAGGCGGGTCACCTTCACCCCTAGGGGCTTGAACTGTCGGGCGATGTACATGGCGGTGGCGTCTCCTTCGACGGTGGGGTTGGTGGCCACGATCAACTCTTCCACGCCTTCGGGCCCGATCCGGGCCTGGAGTTCTTCGATGTGAAGCTGGGCTGGGCCGATGCCGTTGATCGGAGAAAGGGCGCCTCCCAGCACGTGGTAGCGCCCGCGGAACTCCTGGGTGCGTTCCACGACGGCGATGTCCTGGGGACGTTCCACGACGCAGAGGGCGCTGGAGTCACGCCGAGAGTCCCTACAGATGGCACACAGCTCGTCGGCAGCCACGTTGAAGCAGCGGGCGCACTCCCGTACCTGGGTACGCATGTCGTTGATGGCCGCGGCGAGCCGGCGGGCGTCGGCCTCCTCCACGGACAGGAGGTGGAAAGCAAGACGTTGCGCCGTCTTGGTCCCGATGCCGGGCAGCCGGCTCAGCTCGTCGATGAGGCGCTGGACTGGTCCTTCGAACATCAACCGAGAAGACCGCCGCCGAGACCGGAGGTGAGACCGCCCAACTGGTCGTTTGCGGCTTTGACGGCGGCGTCCATCGCCTGACGGACAGCCGCCACGACCAGGTCTTCGAGCATCTCCACGTCGTCCGGGTCCACCACCTCAGGGGAGATCTTCACCTCCACCAGTTCGGGGCCGCCCGTCACCACGGCCTTCACCATGCCTCCTCCGGCAGAGCCTTCGAACCGTCGTTGGGCAAGCTCACCCTGAAGTCTGGCCAGCTCCTGCTGCATCTGCTGGGCCTGGCGCATGATCTGGCCGATGTCGGGCTGTTGTCCCATGGGCCCAGCGTACTCGGACGCCTCCGCCTATTCCTCGACCACTTCTGCACCCAGCTCGGCCGCCAGCAGCGAGGCCGGGTCGGCGTCGGCGTCGGGACGCTCCTCGAGCTGGGATGCGTCTGCGAGTCCTGCCTCCTCGGTGGCGTCGGGGGAGCCGGGTCGGGTTCGAAACTGGATCTTCACCGGGGTCCCTAGCAGGTCGCCGGCTTTGGTGGCCACGATCCGGGCCACGGCGTCATCCTCCTGGAGGGACTTCAGGTGGAACTCGTGGGCGACTTCGAGGATGACGGTGCTGCCCTCCACCGCAGCTGGAACCGCCTCCCGGAACAGGGCCCACCGGCGCGCTCCTAGGATGTCGCGGAGGCTGCCGAACAGCCCCGGCCAGATCTTCTGGAGCTGTTCGAAGCTGACGTCGATGGCTGGAGCCTGAACTTCCTCCGTCGGGGCAGGCTCAGCTTTCTCCCCTGCGGGGTCACCAACGGTGGCGGGCACGGGGGTCTCCTTCTCCTGCTCTTCTTCATCGCCTTCCGGCTCCGTCGAAGTGATCACCGGCGGTGCCGCCGCGCCCGGAGTCCCCAGGCGCCGCTCCAGCCGGTCCATCCTGGAAATGAGGGAAGCCGGATCGGTCGCCGTCTCGGGACGGGTGAGCTTGATAACCGCCAGTTCGGTCATCAGCCGCTCCTCCCGACCTTCGCGTAGCCGCACCAGGGCCTCACCGAGGAGATCCACCGCCCGCAGCACGTCGTTGCTGGGGATCAGGGTCGCCGCTTTGGTCCAGGACTCGTAGACCTCGGGAGGCTCATCGGCGATCTCGGCCAGATTAGGGGCGAAGTGAGCGAGAAAGACACCCCGGAAGAAACCTATGGCCTCGGAGACGAACCTCCTCAGGTCGACTCCCTGGGCCGCCAACTCTGCCACCAACTCCAGACCTGCTTTGGCGTCCTGGGAAGCGATGGCCTCTGACAGACGTATGAAAGCCTCCGAGCCAGCGAGTCCGAGGGCCCTGCGCACCCCACCGACGTCAACATTCCCCGCTCCGAGGGCGGCCACCTGTTCCAGTAGTGAGAGGGCATCCCGGACCGATCCCCGGGCGTGCCGGCCGATGGCGATCAACGCCGCAGGTTCGACCTGGTAACCCTCCTCGTCGGCGATGGTGCTGAGATACCCGGCCAGCTCCTCTACCGGGACGGGGTGAAAATCAAAGCGCTGGGTACGGCTGCGGATAGTGTCCAACAGCTTGTAGGGCTCGGTAGTGGCGAGCACGAAGTGGACATGCTCCGGGGGCTCTTCGAGGGTCTTCAACAAGGCGTTGCTGGCGGCCTTCGACAGCATGTGGGCCTCGTCGAGGACGAAGACCCGCCGGGAGTTGGCGCCCGAAGCCACCGTGGTGACACTGAGCCGGATCTCCCGTATGTCCTCCACGGAGTTGTGGGAGGCAGCGTCGAGTTCAAGAACATCGAGGGAGGTGCCCTCGGTGATGGCGACACAGCTTGGACACTCGTTGCAGGGAGCGCCGTCGGGACGGCGGTTCTCACAGTTGAGAGCCTTGGCCAGGATGCGCGCCGTCGAGGTCTTGCCCGTCCCCCGGGGACCGGTGAACAGGTAGGCATGGGCCACCCGACCCTCGGCCACCTCCCGAGCCAGGGTGGTGGTGACATGGCCCTGCCCGATCACCTCGTCGAAGGTCTGCGGTCTGTATCTGCGGTAAAGCGCCTGATATTCCACGACACCGTCACCGTACCGCCCTTCTGGGACGGATTCAGCGCCCCCTAACCTTTCTGTGCGGGTTTACGGACCGTTTTGGCCCGCAGACCCGCACAGAATGGTTCACTTAGGGGGAGGAGGCGTCGATACTTGCCAGCGTGACCCAACCCCTCACCGAAGATCCGGCCACTCCCGAGACCGAGACCGTCCCCGCGGTCTGGGCTCGCGGTCTGATGCGGAAGTTTGGCAAGGTGGTGGCGGTGGACCACGTGGACCTGAACATTCAGCCCGGGGAGTTCTACGGGCTTCTCGGTCAGAACGGGGCTGGCAAGACCACCACCATCAAGTGCATCGTGGGTCTGCTCCGTCCCACGGCAGGTCGCGTCGGGATCGCCGAGTTCGACGCATGGGAACAGCCCGTGGAGGTCAAGGCCCGCATAGGCGTGCTCCCCGAAGAGTTCAACCTCTACGAACGTCTCACCGGCGCCGAACTCCTCGACTTCACAGCCGCCATGCATGGGCTCCCCAAGGGCGAGGCGATCACCCGACGCACCGAGCTGCTGGCCATGCTGGACCTCACCGAGGCCAGCTCAAAGCTGATCGGCGACTACTCAAGGGGCATGCGCAAGAAGATCGCCCTGGCCGCAGCCATCATCCACCGCCCGCCGGTTCTCTTCCTCGACGAGCCGTTCGAAGGGGTGGACGCTGTCTCCGCCCGTCTCATACGCAACCTACTCCGCGAGGCGGCCGGCCAAGGAACGACGATCGTCTTCTCATCCCATGAGATGCACCTCGTAGAGAAGCTCTGCACCCGGATCGGCATCATGGTCGAGGGTCGTCTCACCATCGAAGCGACACCCGAGGGGTTGTGCGAGCTGACCGGGAAGGACAACGTCGAGGATGCCTTCATAGCCGCCGTCGGCGGCGAGGGCTTGGACGGCAGCTCGTGGTACGGCATTTCGTAGGACTGAAGGCACGCCTCACCTGGAACGGTGTCCGCAGCGACATCCAGCGCCGATTCGGATTCCCGGCCGCCACCCTGCTTCTCGCCTGGCTCGGCTTCTACCTGGCTCGAAGTCACTACGAAGCCGCTCTCCATCTCCAAGCCACGGACACCGGAGCCCTGGCCGAATACCTTGCCTGGGCGTCCCTCCTCTTCTTTGCCGCCTGGGTGACCCTTCCCGTGGTCATCTTCCCCCTCGACGAGAACCTCGACCCCCAGCAGCTCGCCGTCCTCCCCATCAACGACAGCCGCATGGTGGCGGGCCTGGCGGCGGCCAGTCTCATCGCCCCGGCGACCGTCGTTCCCCTCCAGTTGCTGGTTTCCAACGGTGCGGTGCTCGCCGGGGGATGGTGGATGGTCCTTCCCGCCAGTGCCGTCTTCGTGGGGATGCTGGTTGTCGGCTCCCAGCTCTTCTCCGCGGCCATCTCGGCGATTCTGCGCAGCCGTCGTGGTCGGGATATCGCCACCTTCCTGGTAATGGGAATCGCCGGTGGCTCCTTCTTCATCTATCGCGCCATTGCCGGCGCTATCCACCGCTATGGGATCGCCGGGGCGGCGCTCGCCTTCCCCATCACCGACTGGGCCTTACTCCTTCCCCCGGTGTCGGCCCAGAGGGCCCTCGTGGAGGCTGCCACCGGCAACATGTTCACCGCACTGTTCTACCTGATTGTTGCCTCGGCATGGCTTGCGGTGTTCGCCCTCGTATGGAGGGCGCTCCTGAGGCGCATCCTCACCACGCCCAAAGAGGGCAGCCGGCCGGCTCGGCGGGCCCGGCGGCATGGCCTTACTACGGGACCCTGGGGGGTGATCCCCGCCATGGTCCGCAAGGAACTCCGCTTTTACGTGCGAGACCCGCGCCAACGCTTGGTGTGGACGGGGACGGTCATCTTCGTCGGCCTGGCCATTGCCGGGGTGATCATGGGCGCTACCGGCCTCTACGACCTCCGGGGCGACGCGTGGGCTCCGCTGGTGGCACCGGTCTTGGTGCTGTTCGTAGGCCTGCCTATCGCCCTCAACCTGTTCGGGTGGGAACGGAACGCCGCCAGCTACCTCTTTGTGCTCCCTGCCCGTCCCAGCCAGCTCCTGTTGGGCAAGAACGCCGCGGTGGCGATCGGGCTGGCGGTGGAGACGGGGCTCTTGGCCCTGGGCCTGTCGTTCTTCACCGGACAGTGGAACTGGACGTGGCTGGTCATCCCATTGATGGTGGCGGCCATCGGCAGCCAGCTCGCGGTGGGGAACATCGTTTCGGTCCTCACCCCACTGAGACTCCCCCGGGAGGGCACCGACGTCTTCGCCCAGTCGACCGAACAGGGTTGTTTGGCGATAGCCAGCCAGACCATCTCCTTTTTCACCATCGGTCTCCTGCTGGCACCTCCTGCCGCCCTGGTGGTGCTGACCGTCGAATTCGGTCGGGCGGTACCTTCGTGGCTCACCGCCTTAGTGGCTGTCTCATGGGGCACTGCCCTCTACGCGATCTCCTTGGCTGTTTCCTCGCGTCTCCTCCGGCGTCGACTTCCGGAGGTCATGACCTGGGTGGAGATCACCTGAGACAGGGAATGGGGATTCAGAGACACCCTGGCTAGGCTCCCGCGACGCCCATGGGAGTAACAGGCGTGGCGGGTGAGAGCCCGACACGCGACCCGTTCTCGTCAAAGGCCGAGACTGCCCTGAAGTTCGGCCTGGTTCTTATCTTCCTCTATCTCTTTCTCGTAGGCGTCAAGGGCTTGGAGAAGGGGATCTCCGCCTTCGGCGGCGACTTCGTCGACCAGGTCTTCTCGTCGGTGGCCAACCCCATCGCTGGTCTGGCAGCGGGGGTCCTAGGGACGGTCCTCGTCCAATCGTCGTCCGTTACCACCTCCACCATCGTCGGTCTCGTTGGCGCGGGAGTTCTTCCCGTAGAGACGGCGGTGCCGATGGTGATGGGGGCCAACATTGGGACCACGGTCACCAACACCCTGGCCTCGCTGGGCCACCTCCGCCAAAGCGCTTACTTCAGGAGGGCTTTCACCGCCGCCACCATGCACGACTACTTCAATCTGCTGACGGTGATCCTGCTTCTTCCTCTGGAGGTCTTCTTCAAAGTCATCACCAGGATCGCAACTGGTGTCGAGAGCGTGGTCGTCGGCCTGATACCCGACATGAACACCGGTTCGAGCCCGATCAAGTCGGCCATCAAGACCCCGGTCTCAGCTCTGGCAGACCTCATCGAGGGCTCGGCCATCTCCGGGGCTGAGGGTTGGATCCTGCTCTTGTCCGGGATCTCCCTCATCTTCGTCTCCCTGTGGATGATCACCCGTAACATGAAGCAGCTCACGTCGGGGCGGATGGAGAATGCCATCAACGCCGTGCTCACCCGAGGTGCCGGCGTCGCCGCCCTAGTCGCCGGCGTAGTGATGACCGTCGCCGTGCAGAGTTCCAGCATCACCACTTCCATCCTGGTCCCCCTGGTCGCCGCCGGGGTGCTGACCATCCGCAACGCCTTCCCGATGACCCTCGGTGCAAACCTCGGAACCACCGTCACTGCCCTAATCGCGTCGATCGCCTCCGACTCCCCCGAGGCGCTGACCATCGCCCTGGCCCATGTGAGCTTCAACGTGGTCGGGATCCTGATCTTTTACCCCTGGCCCAAGCTCAGGTACCTGCCGGTCAGGCTCGCCGAGCACACTGCGGACCTAGCGGTACGAAACAAGTCTGTTGTAGCTCTCTACCTGATTGGGATCTTCCTCATCCTGCCGGTAGCGATACTCTTCTTCTCGTAGGAAGGACAAGCGATGTTCTCCATCTTCAGAAACGCCGACCAGCTCGAGAACGTCGAGCATCAGCTCGAAGACATGCTGAGTGCCTGTCAGGAGGCGTTCCGACTGGCGACCAGCGCCGTCTTCGCCGAAGCCGACGTTCGGGAGGCGGGCGGGGAGCTGGACGATCTGGACAAGGGCCTGAACCGCACCGAGCGTGCTATCCGGCGGGAGCTGCTGATCCACGGGACCGTGCGTGGAGCCGACATGGACATGGGCCTGATGCTGGCCTATATGGCGATCGCCAAGGACATCGAACGCATCGGCGACTACTGCAAGAACATCTGGAACCTGGCTCAGATGGGGATAGACCTTGGCCAGTGGAGGGACCGTGAGGAGCTGATGCGACATCGGGCTCGGGTCGCCGAACTCCTGCAACTGGGGCGGGACGCCTTCGTCGCCCAGGACACCGAGAAGGTCCACGAGCTTATTCCGGCCATCAGAACGGACATGAAGCACTACGACACTCATGTGGTCGAGTTCGTCAAATCCGAGGAGCCGGGCTACATCGCCGCACCCCGTGCCCTCTGGTACCGATACATCAAGCGGATCAGCTCCCACCTCTCCAACGTGCTCACCTCCGTGGTCATGCCGGTGGACCGGCTCGACTTCTACAAGAAGTCCAAGGCGATCGACGCCGAGTCAGACTGACTCGGTCGGGAGGCGCTCCGTCGTGCTCAGCCCGTGGAAGAGCCAGACGCCCAACACTCCGGAAGTCCCGGCCAGTACCCCGGCAGCGACGAAAACCCCGCGAGTGCCCACCGCAGCGGCGGCCACCCCGGCCGCACCCATCGAGACAATCGTGGCCCCTGAGATCAGAGAGTTGAGAACGCCACCGACCCGGCCCCGCATCGAGTCCTCCACCAGAGTCTGAGATAGCGTGGAGACTCCTGCCTGAGTGGGTCCCACCGACAGACCGACAAAGAAAAGGAGTACTAGGAGCTGGCCAATGCTCCTAACTCCGGCAAGCAAGCCCACCCCGAGCCCGACGCCAACGAGGCCCAGACTCACCAGCATCGAAGGCCGCAGCTTGGAGGCCAGAACCGCCACCGCTCCACCTGAGAGGACCATGCCTGCAACCTGAGCCAGCTCCAAGGCTCCGAAGAGGGCTTCTGACAACTGCAGGTCGCCAATGAGGAAAGGGACCATCAACACGTTCACCGCGCCCAGTCCGAGCATCGCCATGGCGAGGGAGAGAAGCACCCCCCTTAGGGGTCGGGAAGCCCACATGATCCCCAGGCCATCGACCATATCCCGCCACATCTGCCCCGCGGCTCCCTGCTCGGGGGTGCCACTGGTGCGAATTCGCGATGTGAGCAGGGCCGACATAGCGAAAGTAACTGAGTCGATGACAAACGCCACCGTGAAACTGGCGCTGAGACTGGCCAGGACCCCCGCCGCTCCTGTGCCCAGGACGCTGAAGATGATCCGAGTCGTCTGCGATATGGAATTGGCCTCCAAGAGCCTCTCCTCTCCAACGACAGCCGGGAGAAGGGCGGAGCGAGCCGGCAGAAACAGGGTCCCGATGCCAGCTTGCAGGAAGGCCAGCACGTAGATCACCGGCAGGTAGGCGAGGGTCTGGGCGAAGACGAAGCCGAGGACGAGCACCGCCCGCAGAACATCGGAGATAACCATCATCCTCTTCCGATCGAATCGGTCGACGTACACGCCGGACACAAGGGAGAAGAGAAGCGATGGCAGGGTGATGGATATCAGCAACCCGGCGATAGCCACCGTGGAACCCGTAATCCGTTGAACCAGAATCAGAAGAGACAGCGAAGTGAGGCTGTCACCGAAGTTGGATCCGATCTGCGCCAACCACAACCGGCGGAAATCCGGCAGGGCCAGGAGCTGGGCCAGTCGCCTCACTTCGCGTCGCTATCCGGTTGGCCGGCGACCGGAACGAAGACGACGGTGAGCGAGTACTCGGTTCCCCCCTCCCCTTTTCCCTCCTCGCTTTGTGACTGGAGCTCGCTGAACAGCTCCTGAATCTGCTGTTCTAACCGCTCCACCTGGCGTGGAGTAAGCGTGGCATGGGCCCGAGACATGACCACCGGCGCGGATTCGAGGTCGCTCCCGTCACCAGCGTCCGAGAAATACTCGGACAGGCACGACTCGGCATCAACGCGGGCGTTGTCCAGGACCGTGCCGGTCAAGACACGTGCCAGCGCCTCCGGGTCGTGGCCCTTCTCCAGGAGTTTCCGGCCCGGTCTGAAGGATCGTGCTGCCACCCTGTAGACCCTCTCCACCATCGCGCCCACCTTGTTGGTCTGGACAACTTCGAGGATTCCCAGCTCTACCATCAGGTTCACGTGGTAGTACAGCCGGGTAGGTGGTGCTCCTATCTCCTTCGCCACCGCCTTGACCGTCTTCGGCTCAACGAACCGCCGCAGCAGACGGAGACGGAAGGGGTTGTTGAGGGCTTCGAAGACCTGCAGGTCTTCGATCTCAAAGGTCTCGGGCAGCTCCTTCATAACACCCTTGTAGCTCAAATACTCTGAATGTTCAAGCATGTTGAATACTCGGCCGGTCATCTGAATGGCGGGTCATTTGAAGGGGCTAGGTTGTGCCGATGCGTCTCGGCATAGATCTCGACGGCGTGGTGGCCAACTTCAACCAAGGCTGGGTGGACCTCTACAACCGTCAGTTCGGAACCCACATCACGTTGGAGGACTCAAAGCGGTGGGAAGCCATGCTGGAGGAGGCCCACTTCGAGACCATGGACCAGTTCTGGGAGTGGGCCGCGGACATCGACGGCCACTCCCTCTTCTGGCACCTGGAGCCCTATCCAGGAGCCGTCGAAGCCCTGCATGATCTCAACGCCGAGGGACATGAGATCGTCATCCTCACCTACAAGCCGGACTACGCCATCGAAGACACCTACGGCTGGATCCGACGCCACGGGATCCCCACGGCGGAGATCCACATCCTGGAAGACAAGTGGCTGGTGGACTGTGACGTCTACCTCGAAGACGGGCCCCACGTCCTACCTGGTCTGGTAGAGCACCGACCCAACGACACCGTGTGCCGCTACGTCCGACCGTGGAACCATCCCGTACCCGGGGCAATCGATGTCAAGGATTTCGACGAGTTTCGCGACGTCGTCTTTCGGTTGGCACACGAGTCCTGAAGAGGGCTACCCTCGCCGTTGATCAGAGGTCACTCGACCGGATGCCAGGGACCGAGACCTGGCTCCGGCGAGCAGATCCCTTGGCATAGGAGGAAAGCACATATGAGACGAAGTGTCCTGTGGGCGATGGTGGCCGTGTTCGCTCTCGTCGTCGCGGCCTGTAGCCCGGCGCCAGAAGCTGAACCGGAGCCCACGCCTACTACAGAGGCTCCCGCGCCTACGCCTACTACTGAGGCTCCAGCACCCACCACTACCACCGAGCCGCCCCCAGCGGTCGGCACACCAGAGAATCCGATCAAGGTCCTGTTCGTTCCCTCGGCCGAGGCCGAAGTGATCGTCAGCGGTGGCGAGATCATGCGTGAGGCCCTCGAAGAGGCCACTGGCCTCTCGTTCGAGGTGTCAGTCCCCACCTCGTACGCGGCCACAATCGAGGAAATGTGTGCATCTCCCGCCAACACGATGGGTTTCATCCCCGGTCTTGGCTATGCACTCGCCAGTGAGCGATGCGGTGTCGATGTGGCCTTCAAGGCGGTTCGATTTGGATGGCCGGTGTACTGGGCGCAGATCCTGGTGCCCCGTGACTCCGACATCGACAGCATCGACGACCTCGATGGCCTTCGCTGGGCCTACGGAGACACCGGTTCGACGTCCGGTTTCATGGTCCCCAGCCTGATGTTCGCCGAGGCGGGCGTCACTCCCGGTGAGCGTGTAGAGACGGGTGGCCACGGTCAGTCCGCTCTAGCTGTCTACAGCGGTGAAGCTGACTTCGCCACCACCTACTTCAGCCCGCCGCTGACACCCAACTTTGATTGGGCCCCTGGTGACCCACCGGACATTCCCGATGAGCTGGTACCGACCTGTGCACCCAACGAGGATCAGTCGAAGTTGCTCTGTGGTGAGAATGGCGAGTGGCGCGTGCTCGACGCGCGAGCCTCAGCGCGCAAGGACGCTCCCGACATCATCCAGAAGGTGCGCATCCTGATGATCTCGCCTGAGATTCCCAACGACACGCTCTCGTTCGGACCGGAGTTCCCGGCAGATCTGCGCGCTCAGATCGAAGAGGCGCTCCTCGCCTTCTCCGAGACGGATGCGTGGGGCGAGTCGATTGGCAGCCAGGACTTCTACGGATGGACAGGGATCGCTCCTGCGACAGACGACGAGTACGACAACATTCGCAAGATGGTGGCGCTGCTCGGTTACAGCCCGGAGGGCTAGTCGAGCAACCAAGAGCTGAACGAGCCGGGCAGGGGCAATCCCCTGCCCGGCTCGCGATCGGAGAGGAGCGCCTCCGCCGATGTTGAAGGTTGAACATCTCACCAAGATCTACGAGGGAGGGACCCTTGCCCTCGACGACGTCAGCTTTGAGGTCCCGGACGGACAATTTCTGGCGATCATCGGCTTGAGCGGATCGGGCAAGTCCACCCTGTTGCGTTGCATCAACCGACTCATCGAACCCACCGAGGGAAGGATCCTCTGGAGCGGGGTCGACATCACAGCAGCCTCCCAGGAGGAGATGCGCCGGATTCGACGTCGTATCGGCATGGTGTTCCAACACTTCAATCTCGTGCATCGCTCCAAGGTGCTTACCAACGTTCTCCAGGGCAGCCTCGGTTACGTGAACCCGGCCCTGAGCATTGTCAACCGCTTTCCCAAGGCGGAGATAGAGAGGGCGTTTAGCCAGCTCGACAGGGTGGGACTCCGTGAGAAGGCACGCCAGCGAGCCGACGAGTTGAGCGGAGGACAGCAACAGCGGGTCGGGGTGGCCAGGGCACTCATGCAGAACCCGGAGATGATCCTCGCCGACGAACCCGTCGCCAGCCTCGACCCCGTCCTGGCGCACAGCATCATGCAGTATCTCGAGCGCATCAATGCCGAAGACGGGGTGACGGTGCTCTGCAGCCTTCACTTCCTCGACCTTGTCCACCGTTACGCCGACCAAGCCATCGCTCTCAACGAAGGCAGGGTGGTGTTCGAGGGTCCACCTTCAGAGATCGACGACGAAAAGTTCAAAGAAATCTATGGACAGGAAGCCGAGCGCGTTGGCTGAAGCGCAGAAGCACAAGCCCGACACCCCCCGCAGAGCAAAGTGGAAACGGTCTCTGCTGCTCGTGCTGGCTGTTGTGATTGGCGTGGTCGTCTATGCCTATGGATTCGAAGTCACCGGCGTCGATCTGGGAGAGATCCGCTCCGAGACGAGGAGGGTGCAGCTCGTCCGCGTCCTGCGCTCCCTCGCCAGGCCCGAGGTTTTCACCTATGAGCGAATCGACACCAACACCGACACCCCCTTCTTCATGCCCTGTCCGCCGGGTGGATTCACACCTCCTGAGGCCGGCCCCGATGAGAGGCAGATCGTCGTCGATCCCCCCTGTAGCGACCCGGGCGACACCGTCACCGTTTACGGCTTCAACTTCTCGCCTAACGCCCGGGGAACGTTGACCCAGGTCCCGCCCGACGGCGATCTCAACCTGCGCCTCGACAACTTCCTCGCCGACGAGAACGGCAACTTCGTGCTTACTGTGAACACTCGGGAACGGCCTGACGAGAGGCAGCAGTGGATCCGCGCCATCACTCGCGAGCCTGTCGGCAGCATCTTCAGCCGAGTGGAGGTGCCTACCGGCAAAGTCGATCCCGAAACCGGCGAAGAGATCGTCGTCAAGTCACCCCGCGTCAGCAAGGCTGCCCTCGACACGTGGGATCGGATTATCGAGACGGTCTTCATGGCCTTCCTGGCCACGACCCTGGGGGTACTGGTAGCCGTGCCGTTGAGCTTCATGGCAGCCCGCAACCTGATGAAGGACATTGCCATCCCGGTAACCAAGCTGGCGATGCAGATCATCGCATTGCCTCTGGGAGTCGGCATAGGAATCGTCGCCGCTGGTTGGGCCCAGCAGCTATCGAGCCTGCTCACCCGAAGCATCGTGCTGGTGGTCTTGGGTCTGGTGCTGATTCCGTTCGCTATGTGGTTTGGTTTCCGATGGGGGCTGCCGCCGGTGGAGGAAATCCCACCCGGGCCTGGACTCCGAGCGGCGCGAATAGTGGTGCTCATCGTCGCAGCATTGGGCGGCATCCTGGTCCTGTTCCTACTCGCCGACCTTCTCACAACCGTTGGCCACCAGCTCAGTCCTCGCCTGGTGGCGTTCGATTTCATCGCCCGATTCGTGGCCAGCGTCGGCGACATCCTTGCCGCCATTATCACGCTGATCACCGCTGTCGCCTCCGCCGGCGTCCTCATGAACATGGCCGGCCGGCTCGGTATGTGGGTAAGGGGTCGTCTCTCCACCGGACTCATCCAATTGCTAAACCTTCCGCTCGCGGTGATCGCCGGCGCAGGCCTGGCCGTCATAGTGGGTCTTGGTATCGGATGGCTCTACCGGTTCACCGACCCGATGACGACCATCTGGATTCCAGCCATGGTCGGAGGGACCATCGGCTTGGTCCTGGCGGCGAGAGCCTTTCGGAAGGAGACGGTCAACGTCGGCCTCACCCTCTACTACATCGCCCGGACCATCTTCAACACTCTCCGGTCCATAGAGCCCCTCGTCATGGTCATTGTCTTCGCGGTGTGGGTGGGCATCGGCGCCTTCGCCGGCACCCTGGCCTTGGCTACGCACACGATCGCGGCCCTCGCCAAGCTCTACTCCGAGCAAGTAGAGAGCATCCTCCCTGGGCCAATTGAGGCGGTGAAAGCCTCTGGCGCCACCCGCATGCAGACGGTCGTCTACGCCGTACTCCCCCAGGTAGTCCCCCCCTACATCTCATTCACCTTGTACCGCTGGGACATCAACGTTCGGATGTCGACAGTGATCGGGTTCGCCGGGGGTGGCGGGATCGGTTTCCTGCTCCAACAGAACATTCGGTTCCTCAACTACCCTGCGGCTTCGGTGAACATGCTCGCTATCGCCGTCGTGGTGGCGTCGATGGACTACCTCAGCTCCCGGATCCGGGAACGTATCGTCTAGGTCGTGACTGCCATGTTCCGCCGCTCCCGGCAGCTGCGCGAAAGCCAGGAGAACGAACTCCTCTCCCCCCTCGCCGCAAAAGCCGATGAGACCAAGGGACGTGCCGAGAAGGAGGATCCCGATGAGTTCCGCACCGCCTACGAGCGGGACCGTGACCGGATTATCCACTCCAAGGCCTTCCGCCGTCTCAAACACAAGACCCAGGTCTTCCTCAATCCGGAAGGTGACCACTTCGTCACAAGGATGACCCATACTCTCCAGGTGACCCAGGTGGGTCGGGCGATGGCCCGGGGTCTGGGCCTCAACGAAGATCTCACCGAGGCTATCTGCCTGGCCCACGACGTGGGTCACTCTCCCTTCGGTCACACCGGGGAGGACGCCCTCAGCCCTTTCGTGGAAGGAGAGTGGCTCCATTCAGAACACGGCGTTCGTACCCTGAGCCTCCTGGAACCTCTGAACCTCACCTACGAGGTGCTGGACGGGATCAGGGCCCACTCCTGGAAGATCGAACCACCCCCGGAGACGATGGAGGGCTGGCTGTGCCGGTATGCAGACCGAATCGCCTACCTGGCCCATGATGTCGCCGACGCCCTGCGGGCTGGGGTCCTTGAATACCACGACCTCCCGGTGAAGGTCCTGACCACTTTCGGTGCGACGTCGCGGGATTGGATCAACACCATGGTCACCTCGGTAATCGACGCCTCCCACGCCGCGGGAACGGTGACGATGGACCCCGGCCATCTCGCGGTGATGGATGAGCTGAGGGATTTCATGTTCGAGAGGGTCTACTTGAGCCCCGAATCGGAATCGCAGAAGACCAAGGCGATCATGGTGATCCAGGACCTGGTTCGGTACTACGAGGAGCATCCGGAGGAGGTGCCCGACTCGTATACCGTGGCTGATGCCGACCCGCTCACCCGGGCTATCGACTATGTGGCCGGAATGACCGACCGCTTCGCCCTCCGTACCCACGACAGGCTCTACCGGCCCACCCTCCTCGACTAGGCGAGGGGGCCCCCACTCCAGCGGCGATCGTTCTCTGCGTCGGGCCAGAGCAGCAACCCTGGGGCGATAGTCTCCCCTCATGGAGTATGAACACCTCGTAGTGACCGTCTCTGACGGTGTCGCCACCCTGTGGCTCAATCGACCGGACAAGCGCAACGCCCTCTCCGAGGACATGTGGGCCGACATCCCTCGAGCCATGGCGGTCCTCGACGGCGACGACGGCGTACGAGTGATAGTTCTGGCTGCACGGGGTCCCGCCTTCTGCGTGGGTATCGACGTGGAGATGCTCGCCTCTCTCCAGCCTGCCGACGGCTCCCACGCCCAGAAGAGCCGGGAGATCTATCAGAAGATCCTGACCTTGCAGCAGACAGCAAGCTGTTTGGCGTCGTCTCCCAAGCCTGTCATAGCGGCAGTCCATGGATACTGCCTGGGGGCTGGCGTGGACCTGATCACCGCCTGTGACATCAGGCTTGCCGCCGCCGACGCGGTCTTCTCCATTCGGGAGACCCGGATGGGTCTGGTAGCTGACACCGGCTCCCTCCAGAGGCTCCCCGCCATTGTCGGCTCTGGGACCACCGCGGAGATGGCCTTCACCGGGGCCGACTTCGACGCCCAGTGGGCGCTGGAGAAGGGCCTGGTCAACTCGGTGCACTCAGACGCTCAAGCCACCGTCAAAGAGGCACAGCGACTGGCCGAGATCATCGCCGCCAACTCTCCCCTCGTCGTCGAGGGGATCAAACACGTCCTGGCCGCCGGCGAAGGACGCACGGTCGACGAGGCCCTGGATTACGTCGCCCTGTGGAACTCCTCGTTCCTCCTCTCCAACGATCTGCTGGAAGCCATCACTGCGTTCTTCGAAAGCCGGGCGCCCCGATTCGACGGGAGCTGATCCACGCTGCCGCCCCCTCGTCAAAGGCTGCGCCAACGGTAAAGAGCTGCGGAGCTTCTGCCGATAACTCGGACATGCACATAGCCAGATCAGATAGCGGTCCGAGACGCCAGGAGCTGGCGATACAACTCGGGGTGGCGGTCGCCGGAATCTTTGCCGCCACGTCGGTCATCCTCCTGGGCACCGTTTACCCTGCGGCTTCCTGGCTCTTCCTGCTGATCGGAGTAACCCTCGGAGCCACCTCCGCCCGCGCAGCTCGCCACCCGAGCCTGCTTCGGCTCACCGTGGCCACCGTCAGCGTGGCATTGACGCCCCTGGTGCTGATAGCTCTCTAAGGCATAAAGAGCGGCTTCGAAAAATAGGGGAAAACCCCTATTTACACGACTCTGATTCTCCGACACACTGTCGATGAAGCCAGGGGGACTTCAGGGCGCCCCTGTCCCTCGGAACAATGGGGACCTCGGTGGAGGGCCGCTCCGGCGGCCCTCCATTCGCGTTATGAGAGGCATGCCGCGCCTCCGCCCGGCTAATTTGTCGAACGATGGTCCTGGGAGCGATGCGCCGGAGAGGAAGCCCCGAGCTTGAAGCCACCCTGCGCCGAATGGTGGTGGTGTTCCGGTTCCTGGGTTGGATCTGGATGCTCCTCCTCGTCATCGTCACCCTCCTCAACAACCCGCCGCCGAAGCTCTCCATCGTTTACGGATCGGTGGTGCTAGCAACCTTCTGGACCGTCCTCACCTGGTACATGTCCAGGCGTCACCCAGAGACGCTTGCCGGCGGTGCCTGGTTCTTCTTCGACTCCATAGCCATGCTCGCCGTCGGAGCCGCCTCGGTGGCGTCGGGAGCCGAAGAGCTGTTCCACGGCGGCCTGCCGCTCTCCTATGTGTTCGTCGGAGCGATGTGGGGTGGACTCCCCGGGTCCCTGGTGGCCGCAGTGTTCCTGGCCATAGAACAGTTCGCCGTTCACGTCATCGCCGACCTCGGAGCGGTCCGCGCCGCGGGGAGCATCATTTTCTTCATCGTCGCCTCGATAGTCGGCTGGACCTACGACCGTCTGCGTGACTACGACCTGGCCAGGCAAGAGGCGGAAGCCAAACTGGCTGAAGAGCGGGCCGCGGTAGCCGCCCATGAGGCCCGAGTGGAGCTGGTAAGACGGCTCCACGACTCGGTGCTCCAAACGCTGCACGCCATTCGGATCGGCGCCGATGACCCTACCCAAGCACGCTATCTCGCCCGCCGACAGGAACGTGAACTCCGCCGCAACATCGAAGAGTGGCGATCACCGTTTCAGAGGAGCTATCGCGCCGCCCTGCTGACCGTCCGTGACGACATCGAAGACGTCCATCGGGTGGAGATCGAAGCGGTCATCCGCGACGACGCTGAACTCAGCCCCAGCCTCGAGGCTGGCATCGAGGCAGCCAGAGAGGCTCTCACCAACGCGGTCAAACACGCCGGGGCCCGGAAAGTCTCCATCTTCTCCGAGATGCGGGATGGCATGGCGGCGATCCACGTGCGGGACGACGGATGGGGGTTCCCCTCCGAAGAGGACCGGGCGACGGTGCTCAAGAAGCTCACCTCTCGAGTAGAAGGCGTCGGAGGGATCGTTTCCATCGATACGAGGAAAAATGAGGGAACAGACATCGAAATCACCGTCGCGCTCTGAGCATCGTCACCGTGTCTTTCTCGTCGACGACCACGACGTAGTACGGGCAGGCATGAAGGCAATCCTCGACGAACACTTCGAGGTAGTCGGGGAGGCCTGGGATGTCGACTCGGCGGTTGACGGCATTTTGGCCCAACGCCCTGAAGTAGTGGTCCTAGACGTCAAACTGCCCGGAGGAGGAGGCGCCTCTGTAATCGAGAAGGTTCGTCCGCGGCTCCCTGAAGTGCGGTTCATGGCCCTGACGGTGTCCACCTCCCGGAGGGACGTGGCCATGATGATGGACGCCGGAGTGGACGGCTACGTAACGAAGACCACCACCAGCAGGGACCTGCCTGAACTGGTGGAGGAGACTGTTCAGGGTCTTAGGCCGGTCTCGCCTGAAGTGGCCGGGTTTCTGCTCGACATCGACGAGGACATCGACTCCGGGGCGTCGATCTCAAGACTCACTCCAAGGGAGCGGGAGGTGGTGAGCCTGATCGCTCGGGGCTACTCCTACCGCGACGCCGCCAAGAGACTCGCAATCTCGGTCAAGACCATTGAAGCCCACCTGGCGAATATTTTCGACAAGCTATCCGTGGCCAGTCGCTATGAACTGGCTGCCCTTGCCTACCGGGAGGGTTATGTGCAGCCGGAAGATTCAAAAAATAGGGGAAAACCCTTATAGACAGCCTGGCTACGTAGCTGTATTGATTAGGGCTGGGGTGCGAGCGGAGCCGGACCCTTCCTCCCGGCCTGGTCAGGGGAGACCTACGGGATTGGGCTAACGAGCCCGAGTAAGCAGGAAGCCCCCGTCAAGGCGGGGGCTTTCTCGTTGCCCTTTGTAGGGTGCCGCCATCGGCTTAGTGACTGCCCTCGCCCTGCTGTTTCTCCTCTCCACAGGCCTCCTCCTGGTCGGAGGGATCATCTACGCCGAAGGAGTGAAGAGGTCCGCCCTGGTAGTCCGTGGTCCCCGGCGCACCTTTGGGGTCTGGGTGAGAGGGTTGTTGAACTCCCGGGTAGTTCTCGCCGCGGTCGAGCCCCACCAGGGGATCGGCCACCCGGGGATCCTGGGACTCTGGTGGCCGGAGGGGTACGGCCGGCTGGGAAGGGTCGAAGGGGTGGTCGGACTAGAGGTGACCCGCAGTTTCGAGCATCTGGTCGGCGAACCACCTCCGCTCTGTCCTCAGGGACCCCTGGAGAACTGTCCCCCCGTCGACATCGAGGCCTATGCCTACCCCTCCGACCCCAGTGACGCAGGACTCGGATTCGAAGAGGTCACCTACGAGACTCCCCTGGGACCGATGGGGGCGTGGAAGGTTGCTGCCGCCGGCGACCGCTGGGCGCTACACGTCCACGGCTGGACCGCCGAACGCCGGGAAGCGATCCGCCTCCTCCCTGTCCTTCATGAGGAGGGCATGACCTCGATGGTGATCGACTACCGCAACGACCCGGGAGCCCCACGAGACCCCACCGGGCTTTACCGATTCGGCCTCACCGAATGGGAAGACGTAGAGGCCGCGGTGCGCTATGCCCTGGACCACGGGGCCGAGGACCTGGTCCTCGTCGGCTACTCCACCGGAGCGGCCCACATCATGTCCTTCCTGGAGAGGTCGGACCTCGCCCCTTCCGTGCGAGGTCTGGTCTTCGACGCACCCAACATCTCCATAGTGGAGGCAATTCGTTTCGGCTCTAGAGGGGTCACCTACCCCGGTACTCCGATCCGCATCGGTCGTGTCGTTCAGGAGGTGGGACTGTGGATAGCCGATGTCCGGTGGAAAGTGGACTGGGACACCACCAACTACGTGGAGCGGGCCACCACGATCATCAAGGTGCCCACCCTGGTCTTCCACGGCACCGCAGATCGGCGCATCCCCCTCTCGGTGAGCCGGAGGCTTCAGGCCCTGTCCCCCGACCGGGTCCAACTGGTGGTGACACCCGCTGCCGGCCATGTGATGAGTTGGAACGCCGACCCGGAACGGTATGAGCGCTACTTGAGAGGGTTCCTGGGGTCGATCTAGAACTGGACCGCGGCCGCGGCCCAGTGGAACCCGGCTCCGAAGGCAGTGAGGACCACCAAGTCCCCCTCGGCGACCTTGCCGCAGCGAACCGCCTCCCATAGGGCAAAGGGCACAGTCGCCGAACCAGTGTTGCCGTATTCGTGAACGTTGACGTACACCTTCTCCTCGGAAACCCCGAGACGCTTCCGGACTGCGTCGATGATCCTCAGGTTGGCCTGATGGGGAATGACCAGGGCGACATCTGAGACGGAGCGGCCGATCCGTCTCAGCACCTCGGCGGAGGCCTCGCTCATCCGCTTCACCGCCTCGGTGAACACCCGCCGTCCGTCCATGATCAGCCGGTTGTAGTCCCCGCTGCGCAGGGTGATCTCGTTGAAGGGGTTGCGGGTTCCGCCTGCGGCGAGGGTGAGGATGTCAGCGTGGCTGCCGTCGGTGCCAGTGATCACGTCGAGGACCTCCGCCCGGGCAGGCTCCGGGCCCATCACCACCGAGCCTGCCCCATCGCCGAACAGCACCGCTGTGGCCCGGTCGGTCAGATCGATCATCTTGGAGATCAGCTCCACCCCTATGACCAGGATCTTCTTCGGTGACACGGCGATCCGGGAACGGGCCACATCGATGGCCTGGACGAACCCGGCGCATCCGCTCCCGCCCAGGTCGTAGGTGGGGATGTGGCGGCATCCGAGCCGGTGCTGGACCAAGGCCGCGGTGTCAGGAGTCATCAGCTCGGGAGTGTCGGTGGCGACGATGATCTCGTCGATGTCGTCAGGGGTGAGGTCGGCGTCTTTGATGGCCACCTCGGCGGCGTTGGCGGCCAGGGTCATCGTGGTCTCGTCGGCGGCGGCGAACCGGCGACGTTTGATACCGGTGCGCTGGGTTATCCACTCGTCGGAGGTGTCCACCAGGCGCGCCCACTCGTCGTTGGTCACCACCCTCTCGGGTACGTACCCACCAAAACCCATAATGTGTGCCACGACCCCCAGCCTAAACCCGGAACCTAATGCACCAGGGTCCGGATGTGGACCTTTGCGGATATAGAACGGGGCTACGGTTTCGCTCATGCGTCTACCCCGCAAACCCGTCTCCACCTACTCGATCGTGGCCTTCGATGCGGACACCGGCCAACTCGGCGTAGCCGTCCAGTCCCACTGGTTCTCGGTGGGCACCGTCGTCCCCTGGGCCGAGTCCGGGGTGGGCGCGGTGGCGACCCAGGCCCTCGCCGAGCCGGCCTACGGGCCCCATGGCCTGGAGCTGATGCGCAACGGAGTGGACGCCGTCACCGCTCTGGCCAAACTGACAGACGAAGATTCCGAGGCCGACGTTAGGCAGGTGGCCTTCGTCGACGCCTCGGGGCGGGCGGCGACCCACACCGGAGCCCGCTGTATCGATGAGGCAGGGCACGTCACCGGAGAGGGCTTCACCGTCCAGGCCAACATGATGGCCCGTCCCACCGTGTGGGCAGCGATGGCTGGAGCCTACGCCGAAGCTGTGGGCGACCTGGCCGATCGACTACTAGCCGCCCTCGACGCCGCGGAGGCGGAAGGAGGTGACATCCGGGGTCGTCAGTCGGCGGCGCTGCTGGTCGTCTCCGGCGAGTCCACCGGGAACCCGGGGGAAGACAGGCTCTTCGACCTTCGTGTGGAGGATCATCCCGATCCGCTGGACGAGCTACGACGTCTGGTGCAGCTTCGCAGGGCTTACATCGACATGACCGCCGGCGACGACGCCATCGGCGCCGGAGATGTCGAGGCAGCTCTGGATCACTACTCCCGGGCGGCCCGGCGGGCACCGGAGGTCGTGGAGATGCCCTTCTGGCAGGCGGTGAGCCTCGCCGCTGTCGGCCGCCTCGATGAAGCCGCTGCCATCTTCGCCCAGGTCTTCGAACGGGAACCGGTGTGGCGGGAGCTTGTTCCCCGACTCGTCGCCGTCGACCTACTCCCGATTGACGACGACACCCTGGATCGGATCATCGGCCTGTAAGCCTTCTCCGGGTCTATCGTCGCCGGATGAGATTCGGAGCTTTCATACCCCAGGGCTGGCGTCTCGACCTCGCCGGCATACCCGTCAACAAGCATTGGGAGACGATGCTGGGAGTGGCTACCAGCATCGAACGGCTCGGGTTCGAGTCGCTGTGGGTCTACGACCATTTCCACACCGTCCCCGAACCCACCCAGGAAGTCACCTACGAGGCCTGGACCCTGATGGCGTCCCTCGCCGCAACCACCGAGACCGTCCGTCTGGGTCAGATGTGCACCTGCAACACCTACCGTCCCCCTGCCTACCTGGCCAAGATGGCAGCCAATATCGATGTGATCTCCGCCGGTCGGCTGGAGATGGGTATCGGCGCCGGATGGTACGAACACGAACACATCGGCTACGGCTACCCGTTCCTGCCGCCTGGAGGGCGTCTGGGCATGCTGCGGGAAGGAGTGGAGATCATGAAGGCGATGTGGACCGAGAACGAAGTGAACTACGACGGCAAGTACTACCAGCTCAAAGGCGGGATCTGCCAGCCCAAGCCGGTCCAGCAACCCCACATCCCCTTCTGGATCGCCGGCGGTGGAGAGAAAGTGACCCTCCGGATCGCCGCCCGCCACGCCGCCTACACCAACTTCGGGGTGACCCTCGACCAGTTCATCCACAAGTCGGAGGTGCTCAAAGGTCACTGCGCCGAGGCGGGAACCGACTATGACGCCATCGTCCGCTCCACCAACTTCAACATCATCTGCTGCGAGACGGAGGCCGAGGTCGAAGAGAAGAAGGCGTGGCTGAAGGGCCATCTGTCGAACTACATCCCCGAGGAGAAGGCGGAGAGAGCAGTCCGCAACTACGACGCCATGTCGGGCACCCCGGAACAGGTCGCTTCGCGGCTAGCCGAGTGGGAGAGGGCTGGCATGTCCTATGCCATCGTCTACTTCCCTGAAGTGGCCTACGACCCCTCAGGGGTGGAGCTGTTCGCCAGAGAGGTCGTCCCGGCGCTGACCTGAACCGGCTCTTACTTACAGGGGAGGAACCGCACCGTCGTCTCCATCTCCTCCAGCACTTCGGCCAGGCCCCTGATAGTGCGTTCGATGTCCTCTTCGGTGGTGTGGTGGGAGAGGGAGAACCGCACCGAGCAGTGGGCGTCCTCGTCGCTGCATCCCATGGCGATCAGCACGTGGGTCGGGTCGGGGCTGCCTGTCTTGCAGGCTGAACCCGAGGACAGGGCGACGCCGTGGTGGTCCATAGCCACCACCAGGCTCTCTCCACGCAGGCCGGGAAGGGTCAGGTTGAGGGTGTTGGGAAGACGCTGTTCCCGGTCGCCGTTGAGCACCGCTGTGGGCACCAGCCGCCGGATGCCCTCTTCGAGGCGATCCCGCAGCCCCGCCAGTCGCGGTCCCTCGTCGATCCATCGTGTTGCCAGCTCGGCAGCCGTTCCCATACCAACGATGGCGGGAACGTTCTCGGTTCCGGCACGCACCGAACTTTCCTGCTTACCCCCATGGATAAGCGGTTCCAGCTCGACGCCTTTGCGCACATAGAGGGCGCCCACACCCTTAGGGCCGTGGAACTTATGGGCGGCCAGGCTCAACAGGTCGACTCCGAGGGCTGCGACGTCCACGGGGATCTTGCCCACCGCCTGGGCGGCGTCGGTATGGAAGAGGACCCCACGATCATGGGCCACCGCACACAGCTCTGCGATCGGTTGGATGGTCCCCACCTCGTTGTTGGCCATCATGATCGACACCAGGATGGTGTCGTCCCGCAGCGCCTCGCCGAGCTGTTGGGGGCTCACCATCCCCCGGGAGTCGACCTCCAGATAGGTGACGTCGTAGCCGATCCGCTCCAGGAAGGCGGAGGCCTTCATGATCGCCGGGTGCTCGACGGCCGTGGTGATGATGTGTCTTCCCTTGTCGGCGTGGCGGAAGGCGACGCCCTTGAGGGCTAGGTTGTCGGCCTCGGATCCTCCCCCGGTGAAGACGATGCGGCGGGGTCGGGCGTTGATCAGCCGAGCCACCTGCCGTCTCGCCTTGGCGATGGCCTCCTTGGCGTCCCGGCCCACCTCGTGGAGGCTGGAGGGGTTGCCGTGGGCTGAGCCCAGATAGGGGACCATGGCCTCGCGCACCTCGTCGGCGACTCGGGTGGTGGCGTTGTTGTCCAGGTAGATGGGCCGCGCCCTCCGCGGACGCGGGGTATCAGACACCGTCCTGGTGATCTCGCGGGGTGAGGGCGGGGTCCACCCCTGCCCGTCCTCCAGTTTCACCACCTCGCACAAGAGTGCCTTGTAGACGGGGAAGCCTGAGATCTCGTCGTAGTTGCCCAGGTCGGTCAACAGGTTGACGTTCCATTCCTGCCAGGCCTTGGGACCCACGGGGGTCCCGCCGCCCATGTTGGCTTCGATGGCCCCTTCGACAATCCGGTCCGTCACCCGGGCCCGAAACGGCACCGCACCCCGCGGGGTACGTACCTCCACCAGATCTCCATCGCTGATGCCCCGGGCGGCGGCGTCGACAACATTGATCTCCACGGTGGGTTCCGGGTTGTCGCCTACCAGGCCCGGGATGCCGTGATGCTGGGAGCGAAAGTCGGTCTGGGGGCGGGCACCTGAGTTGAAGACCAGGGGATAACGCCGAGCCAGATCTGGGACGGCCACCGGGCCCTCCACCGGTTCCACGTATCTGGGAAGGGGCTCGTAGCCGTAGTCGTCGAGGATCGTGGAAAAGATCTCGAACCTGCCGGTGGGAGTGTCGAAGCCCGGCTTACCGTCCGGTCGTAGCGAGCCCTTCTCCCACTTCTTGTACTCCATCATCGGTGTCGGGAGCTTCACCCACCCTCCGGCAGCCCTCACCTCCTCCAGGGTGTAGCCGGAACCGCGGAGAGCCTGGCGAATCATCTCCTCCTCACTCTGGGGGAAGAGGTGGCCGTAGCCGAGCCGTTTGGCCAGCTCGGCCATGATCAGGTAGTCGTTGCGAGCCTCCCCTACCGGCTCGATGACCCTCTCCCGGAGACGAAAGATCGGTCCGTAGGTCATGTAAGAGTCGATCTCAAACATCGTGGTGGCGGGCAGCACCACGTCGGCGTAACGGGCGTCGGCGGTGAGCTGGCGGTCGATGGTGGCTATGAAGTCGAGCTGGGAGAGGGTCTTCTCCCAGATAGGGGTCTCTGGCCAGGAAGTAAGAATCGAGGCTCCATGGATGATCAGGCCCCGAATCGGATAGGGGTCGCCGTTGAGCACCGCCTCCACCAGGCCGCTGGCATGACCTTCGCCCCGGTACTTGGAGTAGAGGGGGAAACGGTCGAAACCGACCGCCCGCCTCACCTCGGGGTTGGGCTGGTTGCAGGCCCGGTTGATTGGGAAATGAGTGCCCAGCATCGCCAGGCCGATTCCCCCGGGAACGTCGAGTTGGCCGGCGAGGGCGAAGAGGGTAAGGACGGCGCGGATACTCTGGATGCCGCTGTTGGAGTACTCCAACCCGGTGTACATGACCGGACAGGCACCGCCTGCGTCGGCGAGACGCCTGGCCAGTTGCCGGATCTTCTCCGCGGGAACCCCGGTGATGGTCTCGACCACTTCGGGGCTGAAGTGCTGGACATAGTTGACCAGTTCGTCGAAGCCGTGGCACCAGTTTTCGGCGAAATCCTCGTCGTAAAGGTCCTCGTCGACGAGTACCCCGATCATCGAAAGCGCCAGGGCAGCGTCGGTGCCGGGACGAAGTGGCACCCACTCGGCGCCGGTGCGGTCGGCGGTTTCGGTGCGACGAGGGTCGATGACCACGATGTCGGCGCCGCGCCGGGCGGCTGCTTCGAGGCGGTGCATGTCGAGAGGTGGTGAGTCGGTGGCCGGGTTCGCCCCCCACACCACGGCCATCTCGGCGTTCTCGATGTCGCTGAACATGTCGATGAGCATCCGGCCCATCGTCACGTGGGGGGCGATCATGGCGAACGACACGTAGCAGAGGGCTCCAACGCCCATCGTGTTGGGCGACCCGAAAGGGAACAGCACGTTGGAGGCCGATGATACCGGAGCCTCCTTGGGCTGGTACATGTCGCAGAGGGAGAGCTCGAAAGCCCCGCGTCCGGTGTAGACCGCGACCGCCTCGGGGCCTGACTCCTCCCGGATCGAGCCGAGCTGTTCGACGATCAGGTCGTAGGCCTCGTCCCAGGTGATCGGTTCGAACTCCAGAGTCCCCTTAGGGCCTACCCGGCGCATCGGTTGGCGGAGCCGGTGTTCCGAATAGACGATCTCGGGGGCGTGGCGTCCCCGGTGGCAGATCATCCCTAGGGGATGGTCGGGATCGGCTTCGATGGTCTCTAGCTTGCCGTCGCGGAGACCTACTACCACCCAGCACCCGGCCGGACAGATGCCGCAAATTCCCTTCTTTAGCTCGAACCCGTTACCCCCGGTGGAAGGGGCTTCAATGACCATCACTCCGTCCAGCGTCAGCTCAACACTCCTCAACACGGCCGGAGCCCACCGTAATCCTCGATCCGCTTTAGTCGAGACGCAGCTCGCCGCGAGCGCCTGCGGGCACCGCGGGCCGCGACGGAAGAACGGGTTCGAGGGGGCGATAGGGAGATCCCAGCGGTGGCCGGGGGTCGGGCTCTCCTTTGTTGGGCCAAAACGACATCGCCCGCTCGGTCATTGCGGCGATCGTCAGCGAAGGGTTGGCCCCCAGGTTGGCTGCTATCACTGAGCCGTCGGCAATGTGGAGGCCGGGGTAGCCGAAGACCCGCTGGTAGGCGTCGACCACACCCGTCTCCGGAGAGGATCCGATACAGGCGCCACCGATGAGATGGGCGGTCATGGGGATATCAAGGATGGCTTCGTTGACCGAACAGCCGGGGACGCCTCCGATACTCTCCGCGGCGGCCCGGGCAGCCTCGGCTGCAAGCGGGACGTGCCGAGGAGCAGGCTTGCCCTCTTCGGGCTCGGTGCCCAGCCGGCTACCCCAACGGGTACGCCACAGGGTCATCCGCAGGCTGTTGTCGACGCTCTGCATCACCAGCAGGATGACGCTGCGCTCCGACCACCGTCTTACCGACAACGAACTCAGGAACTCCCCGGGCCGGTGGATCACGGCCCGGACGAACCGCTTCCACTGCGGTCCCGGTCCATGCTCGACGGCGATGGTGCTCAACAATCCCATCGCGTTGCTCCCCTTCGGGTAACGGACGACTTCGATGTGGGTTTGGGGCTCAGGGTGTATCGAGGAGGTGATCGCCACCCCCTGTGAGTAGTCCACGGCCGCGGTTGGGGCCATGGCGCCCACCAGCGACTCCGAGTTGGTACGAAGAAGACGTCCCAGGCTCGGCGACAGGAGGGGTAGACGCCCCGTCGCCTTCATCTCGTGGAGGAGCTTCGAGGTGCCCAAGGTGCCGGCACTGATCACCACCTGGGAGGCGGTGAAGGCGCGGCGTCTCTTCTTCAGCCAGGCTCCTGGGCGTTCGGCGA
The DNA here is from genome assembly GCA_046756405.1 of Acidimicrobiia bacterium. Classification (GTDB taxonomy): domain Bacteria; phylum Actinomycetota; class Acidimicrobiia; order Spongiisociales; family ZC4RG35; genus JBHHWH01. The sequence continues at coordinate 41,715 of JBHHWH010000008.1, forward strand.
CGATGCGGTAACCGCCGTCGGGTAGGGGCATCAACGCCACCACCTGGTGTTCAGGGTGGACCACCGCCCCCAGTTTCTCCGCCAGGTAGAGGTAGTTGTGATCGAGGGTGTTCTTAGCGTTGTGCCGGCAGCCCACCATGCACCCCCCACATTCGATGCAGCCGGTTCGGGTGGGTCCGACGCCACCGAAGTAGGGGTCGGCCACTTCGACACCTGCCTGTCCGAAGTGGACCGCCACCGGTGTCGGCTGCCAGGTCTCCTCCACTCCGAAGTGGGCAGCGACGTCGCGGAGCACCCGGTCGGCGTTTGTCTCATGGGGGGTGACCTCCACGCCGAGCATCCGGCGAGCCTGGTCGTAGTAGGAGGAGAGCTCCTTCTTCCAGTCGGTGATGTCCGACCACTGGGAGTCGGTGAAGGCTTCCTCGTGGGGCTCGTAGCAGACGTTCGCCCACACCAGAGATCCGCCTCCCACGCCGGCTCCGGAAAGCACCAGAACATCGTCGAGGAGGGTCAGTCTCTGGATTCCCCGCAGCCCGAGGCGGGGAGCCCAGAGGAACCTCCGGGCATGCCAGCTCGTCTTCGGCAGCGACCCGGCATCCCACCGCCTGCCCGCTTCGAGGACACCTACCCGGTACCCCTTTTCGGTGAGCCGGAGGGCGCTGACGCTGCCGCCGAAGCCGCTACCGAT
>JBHHWH010000009.1:0-41332 GCA_046756405.1 Acidimicrobiia bacterium
CGGCACCGAAGGGATGGCAGCTATGGGGGTCCTCGCCATGGACCGGGCCCGCCGCCTGGTGGACGCCGCCGACGCTGCCACCGCTCTAAGCGTTGAGGCCCTACTGGGGAGTGCCCGTCCCTTCCGTCGCGAGATCCACGAGCTAAGGCCCCATCCCGGACAGGTGGCCTCGGCGCGCCGTGTCGCCGCCCTGCTCGAGGGTTCCCCCATCGTTGCCAGCCATACCGACGACTTCGACCACGCCGTTCAGGACGCCTACTCCCTCCGCTGCGCCCCCCAGGTCCATGGGGCGGTGACCGACACCCTCGACCACATGGAGGCAGTGCTCACCCGGGAGCTTGGCTCAGTGGTGGACAATCCAATCGTGTTCCCCGAGACCGGAGAGGTCCTCTCGGCGGGGAACTTCCACGGCCAGCCCCTGGCCTTCGTCCTCGACTTTGCCGCCATCGCCACGGCTGAGCTGGGGTCGATCTCGGAGCGGCGCACCGACCGTCTCCTCGACCCGGTCCGCTCCCAGGGTCTGCCCGCCTTCCTTGCCGAAGACGCTGGAGTGAACTCCGGGTTCATGATCAGCCAGTACGTCCAGGCGGCCCTGGTGGCGGAGAACCGGGTGCTGGCCCATCCGGCCTCGGTGGACTCGGTGCCCACCTCGGGCATGCAGGAGGACCACGTCTCCATGGGCTGGGGAGCCGCCAGGAAGCTGCTCACGGTCCTGGACAACGTGCGTCGTGTGCTCGCCGTGGAGATCCTCTGCGCCTGCCAGGGCATCGAATACCGCCGACCCTTGGAACCGGCTCCGGGGACCGGTCGTATCCTGTCCCTGGTACGGGAGAAGGTGCCGCCGCTGACAGGGGACCGGGAGCTGTCGGCCGACATCGAGGCCGTGGCAGATTTGATCGCCGACGGCTCGATCTCTGCCCTCCTCCGATGAGCGGGCTCCTGCTCACCGGGATCGGACATCTAACCACCCACGACGGTGACCCGATCCGGGACGCCGCGGTGGCCGCCGAGAACGGCGTGATCGTCTACGCCGGACCCGAGTCGGACGCTCCTGAGCAGGGAGACCGGACCCGTCTCGACTGTGAAGGGCGAGCGGTGATCCCTGGTTTCGTCGATGCCCATACCCACCTGGTCTTCGCCGGAGACCGCTCCGGGGAGTTCGCCCGGCGCCTTGCCGGGGAGTCCTACGCCGAGATCGCTGCTGGCGGCGGGGGGATCCTGTCGACGGTGCAGGCCACCCGGGCCGCCTCCGAGGACGAACTCTTCGATCTGGCCTCGCAGCGGTTGTGGCGGATGATCCGGGCCGGGACCACCACCGTGGAGGTGAAGTCCGGTTACGGCCTCGACACCGAAACCGAGCTACGCCTGCTCCGTGTCGCTCGCCGGCTGGGAGAAGAGCTGCCGGTGACGGTGAAGACCACTTTCCTCGGCGCCCACTCCGTCCCACCCGAATACCGCAACGACCGCGGGGCCTACATCGACCTCGTGGTCGACGAAATGCTGCCTGCGGTCTCCGAACTGGCCGACTACTGCGATGTCTTTGTCGAAGGCGGGGTGTTCTCCGTGGAGGAGGCGAGGAGAATCCTGGAGACGGCCGGGGATCATGGCCTCCAGGCCCGCGTCCATGCGGAACAGCTCACCCATAGCGGAGGTACCCGCCTCGCCGCCGAGCTGGGGGCCGCCTCCGCCGACCACCTCGACCATGTAACCCCGGAGGACGCCACGGCCCTGGCCGAGGCCGGCGTGGCCGCGGTGCTCGTGCCTGGCGCCTCCTACACCCTCCGCTCCCCCCAGGCGCCAGGGCCCGTGCTGTGGGAGACGGGAGTGACCGTGGCCCTGGCCACCGACTGCAATCCCGGCACCTCCTACTTCGAAGGAATGGGGCTGGTGATCTCCCTGGCGGTGGTGCAGATGGGTCTCACCGTGGATCAGGCGATCTGGGCGGCCACCCGGGGTGGGGCTCTATCTCTGGGTCTCGAGGAACGGGGGATGATCGGTCCTGGCAAACAAGCCGACCTCGTGGTCCTCGACGCCCCCAACCCGGTCCACCTTCCCTACCGACCCGCCACCAACCTGGTGTGGACGACGATCCAGGAGGGCCGGGTTGCGGCCCGGGCAGAGTGAACGAGGGCGCGGTGAGGTCAGTGGCAGTAGCCACCGGAGGTGCCATCGGAGCCCTGGCACGCTGGGCGGTGTCGGCGTGGTTTCCCCCCACCCCGCCTGCCTTCCCCTGGGACACGTTGACGGTGAACGTGGTGGGAGCGTTCGGGCTGGGGCTGGTCGGGGTGGTGCTCATGGAGCAGGTGCTGCGGGGGACACTGCTGCGCTCTTTCATCGCCATCGGCGTGCTCGGCTCGTTCACCACCTTCTCTGCCATGGCCTTGGAAGGGGTCGTCCTCTCAGAAGCCGGGATGCCGGGCCAGGCTTTGGGCTACTGGTTGGCCACACTGATCCTGGGTCAGATGGCGGGGGTGTATGGAATGTGGATGGCGCGACGAGGAGTCGCCTGGAGAACGGAGCGGACATGAGACTGGAAGGCGAAGGGAAGCTGGTGAGGATCTTCATCGGCGAATCCGACATCTGGAAGGGCCGGCCCCTCTACGAGGCCCTGGTACACCGGGCGCGGGAGACGGGCATGGCCGGGGCCACGGTGCTGCGTGGTATCGAAGGTTTCGGCGCCAGCTCGGTGGTGCACACCACCCGCATCCTGCGACTCTCGGAGGACCTACCGATTGTCATCGAGTTGGTTGACACCGCCGAGAAGGTGAACGCCTACCTAGACGAGATCGAGGAGATGATCTCTGAGGGGATGGTCACCACGGAGCGGGTGGAGATCCTCAAGTACCGGGGACGCGATAGCGAATGACCGTCTTGGGGGTGGCCGTGGGCGGGGCGTTGGGTGCGCTGGCCCGCTACCACCTCACCGGCTGGATCGCTCCCCGCCAACAGACCCCCTTCCCTACGGGCACCCTGGTGGTGAACGTGATCGGCTCGCTTCTGCTCGGTCTGCTGGTGGGTCTGGGGGTGCCGGATCAGACCCTCGCCTGGGCGGGTGCCGGCTTCCTGGGGGGCTTTACCACCTTCTCCACCTTTACCTGGGAGACGGTGAGGCTTTTGGAGGACGGGGCCTGGCGCTACGCCTTGGCCAACCTGGCCCTGGCCGGCCCGTTGAGCTTCGCCGCTGCCGCCATCGGATACCTGGCGGTCCGCTGATACCGTTGGTCGCATGATCCGAAAGCCGGCAGTCCTGTTCCTCTGCGTCCACAACGCCGGACGGTCCCAGATGGCCGCCGGGTGGCTGCGTCACCTGGCGGGTGATGCTGTCGACGTCTTTTCGGGAGGGTCGACGCCCGCCGAGACGGCGAACCCGATGGCGGTGGAGGCCATGGCCGAAGTGGGTATCGATATAGCCGGCAACCAGCCCCGGCGGTGGAGCGACGCCGACCTGGCCGCCGCCGACGTGGTGGTGACCATGGGCTGCGGCGACGAGTGTCCCTTCATCCCGGGCAAACGCTACGAGGACTGGGAGCTGACCGACCCGGCGAGCCAGCCCATCGAGGTGGTACGCCAGGTGCGCGACGAGATCGAATCCCGGGTGCGGGACCTGATCGCCTCGCTTAGCTTCTGAGCCAGTCGGGGACCCGGGCCGGTTGAGGGCCGCCCGGGCAGCGCTCGAGCTCCGCCACCAGCGCCGCGGCGGGTCCGGTGACATCCAGATCCAGATCCTGGGGTAGCCCGCAGCGGATCAGGTCGGTGCCCACCCAGACGAACTCCCAGGGCTCGGGCCGGGGCCCCTGCGCCTCCACATCATCGGGGTAGGAGGGAATCAGCCCGTATCGCTTGGGGATGACGAAGTTGTTCGCGGCCAGCCAGGCATAGTCGGGAGTGGCGCGGAACTCGCCGAAGGTGCCGTCGGCGTAGCGGAAGTCGAGGGCGTAGCCGCCGTGGTGTTTGGAGGTGCCGGGGATGGACCACCAGTTGAGGGCGGCGTTGATGGCGGTGTCGCTGGTCCCCTCCAGCTTGGAGAGGAACTGGGTCCGCTGCGCCGCAAGGGAGCGGTAGGCGGAGGAGACGATGAACTGCATCCCGGCGGCCCGGGCTTCGGCCTCCAGGGCCAGCCAGGCCGCGGCGAGAGGGGGCTGCATGGGGACGCCGCGGGCGGTGGCCATCTCCCCCGCGGCCAGAGGTCGCAGGATGTAGCCCCGGGAGAGCGCTATCTCCCAGATCCGATCATCCAGCTCCTCGTCTCCGGTGATGGGATAAAGGGTCTCCTGGTACTCCAGGCCAGGGAGCAGGTTCTCCACCGCGTAGTCGTAGAGGGCGATGAACTCAGGGCCGGTGTATTCGGGGTAGGGCTCGTCACTGTCGGCCAGGGCAGGCAGGGCCAGGGAGACCGAGAGGACGAAGACCAGGGCGAGGTGACGCATCACAGGCCTACACGCTAGAGCCGTGTCTCCTCTGCTGGGCTCACCCGGCAGCGGGGAGACCCTCGATGATCCCGAACCCGTCGGCGCTCGCTTCGCATCCCGGGTCATGGCGTCTCGTCACCCATCCTGAGGGTGGGCTCCGGAGGACCCCGCCTAAGAGCTCAACGGAGTCCCCGGACCTAACCCTCTTCCCGATGGCGAATCGGACCGTCCCGGTGGCCGGGTCGAACCCGGTGGTGGTCAGAGTCGGGAAGAAGAGCAGGATTCGGTCTGATCCCGGCTCGATGCTGGCCAGGAACATACACCCGTCCTCGATGAACAACGTGCCACTGAAGGTAACCCCCGAAGAGGTCACGCTGTTCATGTAGGTGGGCAGGGGCCGATCGTCGAGGAAGGTCCAGCCCACGAGGGCGATGGTGAGCACCGCTGCCACACCTGCGAGCCTTCTCCTTCGCTGCACTCCGCGGACCTTCCGGTAGATAAGACCGAGGAGAGCAACCAGTCCCCAGACCAGGGAGAAGACCACGGCCACCAGGATGAGGAACGGGATGACCTGTGCGGCGTACACCATACGCTTGGCAAATTATCATCTCACGTCCGGAACGTGCCCGGGCGGGGTTGCATCTCGGGGTGCGAGAACCCTTCCTCCCAGGGGAAACGCCCCTGGGCGTCGTCGTAGCTGAGCTGCAGCACCGGCACCGAGGCCTCGTCGGGGCGCCTGTAGAACCGGTTGGCCTCGAGAACAATCTCTCCCGGATTGGGCACCACCTCCGGGATGACCCGGTGCGGCCAGACATCGAAGGTGATGAGCCGACCGGGGATGAGGTTCTCCCCATCCCGGATCCGCTCTCCCAGGTCATTGAGCACTCCCACGGCGACCTGAGGTGACACCCCGAAAATGAGCAGCTCGGGATGGTCGAGGCCGAAGAGGCCCACGGTGTAGGCAAAGGCGGGTTCGTCGGACTCTTCGGCGGTACACCACGGGACGGAGCACTCTCCGGAGTCCACATACTGGATGAACCAGCCGAAACGCCGCACTTTCTCGGTGACCATGGCATCCCACTGGTCCATCCAGGCTCGGGTTTGAGCATCCATTGTTCTCCCCTTTCGTTCGACTCCTTCAGAACGTAAGAGGTGGCAGGGACACGAATTCCTACCAGGCGCCTCCACCGCCGCCGCCACCTCCACCCCCACCTCCTCCGGAGAAGCCACCCCCACCCCCCGATGAAGGCGGGGTGAAGGCGCCTGAGAGGGCCGACTGGAGGCCGGCGAAGGCATTCTCGGTGTGTCCACCGGAGTAGCCGTAGTTGCCGAACCAGTAGATCGACGAGCGTTCCTCCAGCTCGGGCGGAGCCTGGAGGCGAGCCTGTTCCAGCACCTCCTCGGCCACGCCGAAGGTGATGGCATAGACCAGGTACCGATCCCACAGATCCAATGAGATCACCGGTGCCTCTTCGAGGCGGGAGAAGTCGGTCAGGTAGCGGCGGAAGGCCTCCCAGCGGGCTGCCTCCAACGCACCCTCTCTGTTGCGACGTACCCGTACCCGGCGGAACCCGAGCAGGATCCACAGTCCCACCGCTCCCACTACCACTCCGACGCCGATGAAAGCGGCCATCACGCCTCCACCCTGTCGTCCACCGAGAAGACGCGGCAGCACCATCAAGGCGAAGAACACCAAGAGGACCACCCCGATGCGGACCAGCCAGGAGACCTTCCTCCCGGTGAAGTCGAGCAGTCCGGCACGTTTCACCGCGTCGCGCACCCTTTCCCGGAAGGTCTGGTAGGTGGCGGCGTTGGCCGTGGCGTCCTCCCGGATCTCCTTCTTGAACTGGTTGAGGGGACGGGGCCCTTCGTCGAGCACCCGGCGCACCACGGTCATCACCGACTGCTCGAAGTCGCGCAGGCCGGTCTGTTTCTCCCCCACGGAGAGAACCAGGTCGGAGAGGGTTTCGGTGCGCAAGCCTCCCCAGGTCACCCTCTCCACCGATGAGGGTTCAGCGTCGATGGCACCCTTACGGATCAGGTCGAAGAGGGTGGCGGTGAACTCCTTCTCGGTCACCGCCCCCTGGGAGAGAAGGGCCCCTACCTCGGCGGGGGTAACATCGGAGGGCGGCTCCTGCTCGTACTCCCGGTCGTATTCAACCTTCGGCTCCCGGCCGTAACGGAAGTAGACCAAGCCTCCCAGCCCCACTATCAGGGCCAACGCCAGCCCAGCACCGACGAGGGCTCCGGTGCGTGCGGCTGCCGCGGCGGCTTCGGCATCGGCGGCGAAGGCCTGCTCTTCGGCGAGGATGGGGTCGAGGCCGTCCCCGGCTACCACCAGCGCTCCGGTGCCGCTGGTGAGCAGTCGGCGGGGGAAGACCACACGCATCTCCACCCACTGCTCGGCCGGAATGCTGCGGGCCTCAAGTTCGGGGGAGACCCCGTCTTTGCCCAACGAAGTAGAGCCGTCGACACCAAGGGGATGGCCCCACACCAGCACCTCACCAGGGGACGCGCCCGGAGGCACCACCACCCGGGCGTCGAGGCTGTCGAGCCCCACGGCCCACTGGTCACCCCAGACCTGGACGTTGACGTCGACCACATCGTCGTAGGCCACCACCAGGCCGGAGATCCGGTAGACCAGCTTGAAGGTGCGCATCTGGTCGCGGGAGTCGTGATGCCAGACAATGCGGACGAAGCCGGGGTTCTTCTCCACACCGTAGGTCCCGGGAGGCGAGAAGCAGCCAAGCTGGGTGCATCCTCCGACCTGATAGGGACCGATCTCGTCTGCGACGGAAAGGACCTCGATCGACTCTCCCATCCCGATGGGGACGTCCCGGTAGGCGCCGCTGAACTCACCGTCGAAGTCGAAGGTCAACAGCTCGGTGACGGTGAGGGAACCGTCGGCCTCCACGACGACGGTGACGTCGGCACCGCTCATCCAGAAGGACTTGGCCAGGGCGGGGAGGGCTGGCACCCCCACCAGGAGCGTCGCCAGCAGAAGCCTCCCCAGGTGCTTCAACTCAGAACTCGACCTGGGGTGCCTCTTCGGCTTGCTCGCCGGCGTCGAAGAACTCCCGGGTCTTGAAGCCGGTGAGGGAGGCGACGATGTTGGTGGGGACCTGCTGCACCCTGTTGTTGTAGGTCAGCACGGTGTCGTTGTAGATCTGGCGGCTGATGGCGATCTTGTTCTCCGTCTCGGAAAGCTCCTCCTGGAGTTGGGAGAAGTTCTCCGAGGCTCGCAGCTCCGGATAGTCCTCGGCCACGGCGAAGAGCTGGCGGAGGGCCTGGGTGAGGAAGTTCTCCGCCTGGGCCTGCTCGGCAGGTCCCTGGGCGGAGGCGGCGGCGGCCCGGGCTTGGGTAACCCGCTCGAAGGTTTCCCGCTCGTGACCGGCATAGCCCTTCACCGTCTCCACCAGGTTGGGGATCAGGTCGTAACGTCGCTGGAGCTGGACCTCCACCTGGGACCAGCCGTTGTCCACCCGATTGCGGTCGCGCACCAACCCGTTGTAGATGACGACGAAGGCCAGGGCGAGGACGCCGAGGCCGACAAGTACCCACTCCATGGGGACAGCCTATCGGGAGAGGCGGTCGCTATGCGGGCTTCGGCGGCGGCTTCAGGCTTCCGATCGCTTCAGCCCAGGCCTCCGGCAGCTCCACGATCGAGGGTCTGGAGATGAGCGGGAGGTAAACATCAGAGGCAGCTCCTTCGACCTCCAACTCCGGCTCGCGCTCACCGTAGACCCACGACTCACCCAGGTCGGTGGCGGTGACCCGCAGAGGAGGGACCTCGCCCAGGAAGGGCAGCCACATGTCACCGAACTCCTCCAGGCCGCTGCGGGCCACGTGGAGGGTCAGGGGCTCGTTCCTCCCCGTGGCTTGTTCGGCATCCCAGCGGTGCACCCCGGTCTCGATGGTCATGCGCCGCTCCCAAAAACCGATCGTGGGGTTGGGGCCGAAACCCCACACCGGGGTCTCCGGGTCGGACTCCTCCAGCACGGACAGCATCTCCTCCAGGGTCTCCTCGAACCAGTCGACTGGATCCCGGCCTTCGGTGAGCTTGGGGGCCGAGATCCGCTCGGTGGGAAGGGTCCGGCAGATCTCGACGGTGCGGGCGTGGATCGACCCGGTGTGGGCGGCCAGGTCGGCCAGAGTCCACTCCGGATACTGGGGCACCCTCAGGGTCGGGTCGGTGCGGGCAGCGGCGGCCAGGCGCCTACCTTCGGACTCGATCGAAGCCAGGTTCTCAGCCAAGAGCACGACGCATCGCCTCCCCCATCTCCGACGGGGTCTCCGCTACCACGATTCCTGCGGTGGTCATCGCCTCTATCTTGGCAGCTGCGGTGCCGCTGCCGCCGGAGACGATGGCCCCTGCATGGCCCATCCTCTTCCCCGGAGGGGCGGTGGTGCCGGCGATGAACCCGGCCACCGGCTTGGTCATCTCCGACTTCACGAACTCGGAGGCCTCCTCCTCGGCGGTCCCTCCGATCTCTCCGATCATGATCACCCCTTCGGTCTCGGGGTCCTCCTCGAAGAGCTGGAGGGCGTCGACGAAGCTGGTCCCACCCACCGGGTCGCCGCCGATCCCCACCGCGGTGGTCTGGCCCAGTCCGAGCTGGGTGAGCTGGTAGACCGCCTCATAAGTGAGGGTTCCCGACCGGGAGATCACCCCGATCCGGCCCCGCTGGTGGATGTATCCGGGCATGATCCCGATCTTGCATTCCCCTGGGGTGATAACACCGGGGCAGTTGGGACCCACCAGCCGGGTGGGCTTGCCCTCCAGGTACCGCTTCACCTTCACCATGTCGGCCACGGGGATTCCTTCGGTGATGGCCACCACCAGGTCCAGCCCGGCGGCGGCGGCCTCCATGATGGCGTCGGCAGCGAACGGTGGTGGCACGTAGACGACTGAAGCGTTGGCACCGGTCTCTGCTACTGCCTGTGTGACTGTGGCGAAGATGGGCAGGTCGACGGAGTAGGCATCGGGACGGCCGGGCACTCCGGAGTGGTCGGTCTCCCCTTCGAAGTGGTGGGTGGTTCCCGCCTTGGAGGGGTGGACTGCACCCACCATGCGGGTGCCGTAGGCGATGGCCTTGTCGGTGTGGAACTGGCCGGTCTTGCCCAGCCCCTGGACGAGGACTCTGGTGCTCTTGTCAACGAGGATGCTCATGAGGTCAGCTCCAGGATCTTTTCGGCCCCTTCCCGCAGACTGGACGCGCTGACCACGTCGAGGCCGGACTCTTCGATGATCTGCTTGCCCAACTCGACGTTGGTGCCCTCCAGGCGCACCACCAACGGAACTTCGAGACCCACCTTCTTCACCGCTTCGACGATCCCGGTGGCGATCACGTCGCAGCGCATGATCCCCCCGAAGATGTTGACGAAGATCCCCTTCACGTTGGAGTCGGTGGTGATGATCTCGAAGGCAGTAGCCACCTGTTCGGCGTTGGCGCCGCCTCCGACGTCTAAGAAGTTGGCCGGTTCGCCGCCGACGTGCTTGATGGTGTCCATGGTGGCCATGGCCAGTCCGGCACCGTTGACCATGCAGCCGATGGTCCCGTCCAGCTTGATGTAGCTGAGGCCCGCCCGCTTGGCCCGTAGCTCCGCCGGGTCCTCCTCGGACTCGTCTCGGAGCTCGGCGATGGCGGGGTGGCGGAACAGGGCGTTGTCGTCGAAGGCCATCTTCATGTCCAGGGCCACCACCTCGCCGGTCTTGGTGACGACAAGGGGGTTGATCTCGATCAGGTCGGTGTCCAGTTCGACTGCGGCCCGGTCGAGCGCGGAGACGAAGCTGAGGAAGTTCTTGAAGGCCTCCCCGGCCAGCCCCAGACCCAGGGCCAGTTCCCGGGCCTGAAAGGGAAGCAGCCCGAAGCCGGGATCGATCTCGGCGCGGAGGATCTTCTCCGGGGTCTCGGCGGCCACCTCTTCGATCTCCATGCCTCCTTCGGTGGAAGCCATCACGATGTTGCGGGAGATGGCCCGGTCGAGGAGCACCGCCAGATAGAGCTCACGGTCGATGTCGATGCCCTGTTCGACGTAGAGGCGGTGAACGGTCTTTCCCTCCTCCCCGGTCTGGACGGTGACCAGGGTGGCCCCCAGCATCTTGGCGGCCAGCTCGGCCACCTTCTCTTCGGCCGCCTTGATCCCGCCTTCGATACCGTCGGTGACCACGGTGACACCGCCGACCTCCGGATGCTCCTTGAAGCGTCCCTTGCCCCTCCCTCCGGCGTGGATCTGGGCTTTGACCACCACCACCGGGTTGCCGGTCTCTTCGATCAGGCCCCGGGTGGCGGCCCTGGCCTCTTCCGGAGTCCTGACGGCTTGGCCCCTGGGCACAGGGATGCCTCGGGCCGCCATCAGCTCCTTGGCCTGGTACTCGTGGATCTTCAATGTCTTCCTTTCCTAGCTCTCAGGGACGTTGGCATCCACCCAGGAGGCGATCTCGTCCAACGGTGTCCCCGGGGTGAAGATCATGGTGATGCCCGCCTCCTCGAGGGCGGGGATGTCGGAGTCGGGAATCACACCGCCACCGAACACGACCACGTCGTCGGCGCCCCGCTTCCTCAGTTCCTCGACCACCTGGGGGAAGAGGGTCATGTGGGCCCCCGAAAGCGACGACAGTCCCACGGCGTCCACGTCCTCCTGGACGGCGGTCTCGGCGATCTGGGAGGGTGTCTGGTGAAGGCCGGAGTAGATGACCTCGAAGCCGGCATCGCGTAGGGCACGGGCGATGACTTTGGCCCCACGATCGTGGCCGTCGAGGCCGGGTTTGGCGATGAGGATTCTCCGGGGCATGCCGGCGAGCCAGGGTAGTGGCCGTGGCAAGGTGTTCTATATCTGCCAGGGACCACATCCGGACCCTGGTGCATTAGGTTCGCGTACTCTGGGCGTATGCCTACATCGAACCTTCACGGATTGGCCCATGCGGGTGTGAGTGTCTGGTGTGATCAGATCTCCCGGGAGATGCTGGACACAGGCGAACTCGCCCGGCTCATCGCCGATGACGCCGTCACCGGGGTCACCTCCAACCCGACCATCTTCGCCGGAGCCATCGTCGGCTCCAACGACTATGCCGACCAGATCGCCGAGCTGACGGCTGGAGGTGCCTCCACTGAGGAGGTGGTCAAATCGCTGATGGCAACCGACATCACCCGGGCCTGCGACATCCTCGCTCCGGTCCACGCCGCCACCGAAGGCAAGGACGGCTTCGTCTCGGTGGAGGTCTCCCCCACCCTGGCCGCCGACACCGACGCCACGGTCGTCGAGGCCCACGAATGGACCAAGCAGATCGACCGTCCCAACCTCCTGGTCAAGGTCCCCGCCACTCCCGAAGGCATCCCGGCGGTCCGTCGTCTCATCGGCAGCGGCGTCTCCGTGAATGTGACCCTCATCTTCTCCCTCCAGCGCTACGAAGAGGTGATCGACGCCTACCTGGGAGGCCTGGAGGACCTGATCGAGATGGAGGGCAACCCCTCCCGTGTCGCCTCGGTGGCCTCCTTTTTCGTCTCCCGTTTCGACACTGAAGTGGACCGGCGTCTCGACGCCATCGGCACCCCTGAAGCCGAGGCGCTCAAGGGAAAGACCGCCGTGGCCAACGCCCGGGCCGCGTATGGGGTCTTCCTCGACCACTTCGAAGGGCCCCGTTACCAGCGTCTCGCCGCCAAGGGTGCCCGTCCCCAGCGTCCCCTGTGGGCTTCGACCTCCACCAAGAACCCCGCCTACTCCGATCTCCTCTACGTGGAGAACCTGGTCGCCTCCAACACGGTGAACACCATGCCGCTCAAGACCATCGCCGCCTACCAGGACCACGGTGATCCCAACCCCCGCAGCTTCGACTTCGACGAAATCGACGAAGCCCGGGCCACCCTGGGACAGCTCGAGGAGCTGGGCATCAGCTACGACGAGGTGGTGGAGACCCTGGAGAGGGACGGGGTTCACAAGTTCGCAGCCTCCTGGAACGAGCTACTGGAGGCCGTAGCCCGGTCCTAGGCCCTTTCCAGGGGCGCCCAGGCGAGGAGCAGGCGCTTCTTCCCCTGGGTGTCAAAAACCACTTCCACTTCGGCACGGTCGCCGTCGCCCACCACCTCACGCACCGTCCCCAGACCCCATTTGCCGTGGCGGACCCGGTCCCCGGGGCCGATCTCTCCAGGAGAGACAGTCTTGGAGGGACCGGAGGCGGCCGCCCGGTCCACGGGGCCCTGGCGTACCCGCTTCGGTGCCTTGGTGACCAGCCTGGGTGGAATCTCCTTCAAGAACCGCGAGGGTGGGTTATAGGTGGAACTGCCGAACAGCATGCGCCTCCAGGCCAGGGACAGGTAAAGGCGGTCCTGAGCCCGGGTGATGCCCACGTAGGCGAGACGCCTCTCCTCCTCTAACTCGTCGGGGCTGCCCAAGGACCTCACGTGGGGGAAGACCCCGTCCTCCATGCCGATCATGAACACCACCGGGAACTCCAGCCCTTTGGCGGTGTGGAGAGTCATCAGCGTCACCGCCCCGGCCCCCTCCTCCCACTCGTCGATGTCGGAGACCAGGGCTGTAGTCTCCAAGAACAGCTCCAGGCGACGCAGAGGGTCGAGGGAGTCGAACTCCTCGTCCCCCACCACGGCGCCTTCGCTGGAAGCTTCGAACTCGGCAGCCACCCCCACCAGTTCCCGGAGATTCTCCACCCGGCCCATGGCCTCGATGGTTCGCTCCGCCTCCAGGGCGGCCAGCATTCCGGTGGCGTCGAGCACTGTCCGCACCGCCTCCTCGACACCGCCGGCCGCCCGCTCCCGCAACAGGTCGATGAGGGCAACGAACTCCTTCGTCGATTTCACCGCCCTGGCCGTGAGCTGAGGGATCTCCTCGGCCCGCCGCAGACCTTCGAGGAAGGGGATTCCCTCGGCCTGGGTGAACCGGTCTACATGGGCCAGGGTTGTGGCTCCGATGCCACGGCGCGGCTCATTGATGATCCGCTTCACCGAGACCTCGTCGGCGGGATTGACCACCACCCGCAGGTAGGCGATGGCGTCTTTGATCTCCTTGCGGTCATAGAACTTGACCGACCCGACCACCGTGTAAGGGACGCTACGGCGAACAAGCACGTCCTCCACCACCCGGGACATGGCATTGGTCCGGTAGAAAACGGCGATGTCAGACAGCGCGAACCCCTCCTCCTGGAGGGCTTCGACCTGGTCGGCCACCCATCCGGCCTCGTCGTGCTCGTCCTCGGCCTCGTACGAGACGATGGGCACCCCACCCCCCCGGTCGGACCAGAGGTCCTTTGGAGTCCTCTGGGTGTTGTTGGCGATCACCGAGTTGGCGGCGTCGAGGATGGTCTCGGTGGAACGGTAGTTCTGGTCCAGGACGATCACTCGGGCGTCCGGGTAGTCCTTCTCGAAATCGCGAATGTTGCGGATGTCGGCACCGCGAAACTTGTAGATGGACTGGTCGGAGTCGCCGACGACGCACAGGTTGCGGTGGACGGCGGTGAGCTGTTTCACCAGGAGATACTGGGCTCGGTTGGTGTCCTGGTATTCGTCGACGAGCACGTAGCGGAACCGGCGCTGGTAATGCTCTAACACCTCGGGGAAAGCGGCTAACAGCTCCACGGTGACCATCAGCAGATCGTCGAAGTCCATCGCCGAGGCTTCCAGCAGCCGCTGCTGGTAGAGGCGGTAGATGTCGGCCACTTGAGCGTGGTAGAAGCCGTCTCCCTGATCGGCGAAGCTCTCGTAGTCCACCAGCTCGTTCTTGGCCCTGGAGATGACCGCCTTGACGGAACGCTCGGGGAACTGTTTCGAGTCGAGATCCAGGTCTTTGGTGACCATCCGGATCAAGCGGAGCGAGTCGGCTTCGTCGTAAATGGTGAAACCGGAGCGGTAGCCGAGACGGTGGGCTTCACGGCGGAGGATCCGCACGCAGGCGGAGTGAAAAGTGGAGACCCACATGGCCCGGACCGCCCCACCCACTAGGGCCTCCACCCTCGACCTCATCTCGTTGGCGGCCTTGTTAGTGAAGGTGATGGCCAGGATCGCCTCGGGAGGGACCCGATGGTCGCGGATCAGGTGAGCGATGCGGTAGGTGAGCACCCGGGTCTTACCCGATCCGGCTCCCGCCACCACCAGTACCGGTCCCTCGGTGGCGGCCACCGCTTCCCGCTGGGTGGGGTTGAGGTCGGTGAAGAGGGGGGAGTCGGCCGGTACATCGTCGTTGAACCACTCGGCCTTCATCCCCGCCGATGGTACCGGCCCACCCCGACGGAATCACAAAGCTGTTATCAGAGAGGCGATCAGGCCGATCGCGCCGCCTCGGGGAGCTCCACCACGGCAATGACCTCCTCTTCGGAGGACGCTGGGGGATCCTGGACTGTCCTCTGCCCTACCCGCAGCGGCAGCGAGTAGCAGAAGCGGGCGCCGGTGGGGAAGCGCCGCTCGTACCAAACGTCCCCACCCATGGCCCGGGCGAGGCGGCGGGCGATGGGCAAACCCAGCCCGATACCGGTAGCTTCCCGGGCGTCGCCCTTGGAAAGCTGCTCGAACTTCTCGAAGACCTTCAGGGTGGCTTCGTCGGGAACACCGGGGCCGTTGTCGGAGATGATGATCAGGTACTGGTCGCCCATCACGAAGCCCTCTACCAGAATCTGGTCGCCGCCGTATTTGCGGGCGTTCTCCATCAGGTTACGGATGATCTGATGCACTCGACGCTGGTCGGCGGAGACCCGCACCCCATCGGGAAGGGAGACGAGGGCCGTCTTCCGGCCGCCGCTAGGGAAGACCATATCGGCGACGTCTTCGATCATCTCACCGAGGTCGAACAGTTCGGGATGGAGGCGGAGACGGTTGGCCTCCAGACGGGGAATGACCAGAACGTCCTCCACCAGGTCTCCCAGGTAGAGGGCCTGACGGTTGATGATGTTCAAGAACTCGTAGACCTCGTCGCGGGGTAGGTCCTCCCACGATTCGAGGAGAGTGTCGGCGAACCCGGCTATAGAGGTGAGCGGAGTGCGTAGCTCATGGCTGACCATGGCGACGAAGTCGTTCTTGATGGTATGGGCCTCTTCGGCGAGCCGGCGGACCTCCCGCTCCCGTTCCCGTCCGGCGGCGGTGATCCGCCATGCCCACAGCACCGCGGCCACTCCCAACACCGGGAAGGCGTAGAGCAGCAAATCGGGCAGATTTGATAGGTCAGGCATGCCTAAACCGTTTATCGGCGGGGCCATCGTGGCGCTAAAGGGAAACTCACGCCTGCTGGGATTCGTCGAGTCCGATGAGCCGGCGCAGCGTCTTGGTAAGGACGCCTTGGCGAAGGTCGAACTTGTCCAGGTAGGCGTCGACTCCCACCTCCCAGGCTGCCCGCTTCTCCTCCTCGGCGGCCACGCCGGAGACCATGACGATCGGCACGGTCACTTCGGCAGCACGCATGGCCCGGACCAGCTCAACGCCGTTGGAGCGGGGCATGGAGTAGTCGACCACCATGGCGTCGAACCCGTCTTCGAGTAGGGATAGGAGTGCCTCGCGAGCACTCCCCGCTACCTCCACCTCGAACCCGGCGCCGTGGAGGGTGGCACTGAGGAGCTGGCGTACCCCAGCGGAATCGTCGACCACCAGCACCCTCGGCTTGTCTTCGAGGGGACGGGGACGGTGACGAGCGATGGCACCGAGGAAGTTTGGGTCGAGCACCACCAGCACCTGACCGCCGCCTAGGAGAGCGGCACCGGTGATGTGACCCACTCCTTCGAGGATCGGGCCCAGGTTCTTGACCGCGACCCGGCGTCGGTCCACAAGCTCGGAGACTGTTACCGCCACCAGCCCGGAGCGGGTGTTAACCACCAGCAGTTCCGACTCGTCGGGTGGGGCGGGTGCCCCCACCGCCTGGGACAGGGAGACGCACGGGATCGGCTTGGAGTGAAATTTCAGCTCCCGTCCACTGGGCGTGGTGGTGATATCCGCCTGGGAGAGCGGCATCGCCGCCTCCACGGACGTCTCGGGCAGCCCCCAGAACTCGTCGCCCACTGCCACGATGACCACGTTCTGGAGCACCATTGACAAGGGCAAAGTGAGGGTGACGGTCGTTCCCTGACCGGGGCGACTGGAGATGTAGACGCTGCCATTGACCTGATCCACCGCTTCGTACACGGCGGCCAGGCCCTCCCCGGAACCGGAGAAGTCGGTGACTTCTTCGGCGGTGCTGAAGCCGGGGAAGAAGAGGAGGGGACTCAGGTCGGGGGGGATAGCAGGCAGCCCTTTCTCATCGGCCGCGACGGCCACGAGGTCCCAGTCGACGCCGGCCCCGTCGTCGGTGACCCTCACCTCGACTCGGTCGTCGACGACCTTGGCCGCGACGGTGACCGTCCCCGTCGCGGGCTTCCCGGCCGCTACCCGCACGTCAGGGGGTTCGATGCCATGGTCCACAGCGTTGACGAGGAGGTGGCGTAGCGGCTCTCGTAACAGGTCAACGATCTGCCGATCGAGTTGAACGTCCTCCCCGGCGAGATCGAGGCGGACATCCTTGCCCAGCCTTCTTCCCAGGTAGCGGACGAACTGGGGAAAGGTGGCGACGGCGTCGAGGATGGAGACGTTGGCCAGGGTGACGGCCTGCTCCTGGATCTCACGGATCGAGCCACTCAGCCTCTCCATCTGCGCCCGCCAGGACCGGCGGAACAGTTCCTTGTTCGAACCCTCGATAGAAACCAGGGAAAGGTCGGCCAGGGCTTCGGCGTCGAGGGCCACCTCGACGATCCGGTTGATCAGCCGGTACAGCTCACCGGTGTCGACCCGGGTGGCGCCGCTGAGGAGGGTTTCGGACACCGAGGAGAGCAGCCCCCCGAGGCTCCCCGCCTCGGGGGGCCTGAAGGGGAGGACTTCGCCCGCCTTCTCGGTGTCCTCGAGACTGGCGTCGAGCCTGCGGATTAGGTCCTCCAGCTCGCTGTCCTCCTCGTCGTCCATGCTGGACAGCAACCTTCCCGCGGCAGCCTCCATGGCCACCACCACCTCGGGGCCGGGACGGCGACCCTCGGACACCCTTCGCCACAGACGCTCCAGCCGTATCGCCGCCTCGCGGATGAGGCGGTACTCCATCAGGGCCGCTGATCCCTTGAGGGTGTGGGCGTCCCGTACCAGGTCGGCGACGGATTCAGGGTCGAGGGTGCCGGCGGTCAGGGCGCGAGCGCCCTCCACCAGCCGGCGGGAACGCTCCGCCAGCTCCTGGCGGAAGATGCGCGTCAGTTCAGGTGATCTTGGATCCAATACAGCTTTCCCCGTCCTTACTCGGCCTTATCGGCAGCGAAGGGACATCCCTGAATGGGCCTAAAGGCCGGAACTCACTCCCACTCGATGGTGGCCGGCGGCTTGGACGAGATGTCATAGGCGACCCGGTTGATCCCCGGTACTTCGTTGATGATCCGCGAGGAGATCCTCTCCAGTACCTCGTAAGGGATCCGGGCCCAGTCGGCGGTCATGGCGTCCTCGGAGGTGACCGCCCGCACGATCAGCGGATAGGAGTAGGTGCGCTCGTCGCCCTGGACGCCCACCGTCTTGATGGCGGGAAGAACACCGAAGGCCTGCCAGATCTCCCGGTAGAGACCGGCTCTGCGGATCTCCTCCAGGAGAATGGTATCGGCGGCCCGCAGTAGTTCGAGACGCTCCTGGGTGACCTCGCCGATGATTCGCACCGCCAGGCCAGGGCCGGGGAAGGGCTGACGCCAGACGATCTCTTCGGGTAAGCCTAGCTCCTCACCGATCGCCCTCACCTCGTCCTTGAACAAGTCTCGCAGCGGCTCGACGAGTTCGAAGGCCATTTCCTCCGGCAGGCCTCCCACGTTGTGGTGGGTCTTGATCGTCGACGCCGACGAGGTCCCCGATTCGATCACGTCCGGGTAGAGGGTGCCCTGGACCAGGAAGCGGGCGTCCCCCACCGAGGCGGCCGCCTCCTCGAAGACGCGGATGAAGGTCTCCCCGATGATCTTCCTCTTCCGTTCGGGGTCGGTGACCCCCTCCAGCAACTCCAGGAACCGGTCGGCGGCCTTGACGTGGATGAGATCCACGTCGAAGTGGTTGCGGAAGGTCTCCTCCACCTGGGTGGCCTCACCGGCACGCAGCAAGCCGTGGTCGACGAAGATGGCGGTGAGCTGGTCTCCGACGGCCTCGTGGACCAGGGCGGCGGCCACCGCCGAGTCGACACCGCCGGAGAGCCCGCAGACCACCCGCTCGGTACCCACCTGGGCCCTGATCCGGTTCACCTGGGACTCGATGATGGAGTGGGAGGTCCAGGTGGGTGAGGCCCGGCAGGCGTCGTAGAGGAAACGCTTGAGGATCTCCTCGCCCCGGGGTGTGTGGACCACCTCGGGGTGGAACTGGACTCCGAAGAGGAGGCGCTCCCGATCCTCCATGGCTGCCACCGCGGCCCCGGGGGTGGCGGCCACGGGGATGAAGCCGGGGGGAGCTTCGACCACCTGGTCGCGATGGGACATCCACACCTGCTGAGGTTCGGGCATCTCGCGAAGGAGCACCGAGTCACCCCGGACTTCCAGGGAGGTGTTGCCGAACTCGCCCTCGCCGGTGTTGGCCACGGTCCCGCCGCGGTGCTGAGCGAGGAGCTGGTGGCCGTAGCAGATACCCAGCACCGGAATGCCCAGCTCGAGGATGGCGGGGTCCATGTCGTAGGCGTCCGCGGCGTATACCGAGGCCGGCCCGCCGGAGAGGATGATCCCCACCGGGGACCTGTGTCGCACCTCCTCGGCGGTGATGGTGCGGGGGATTATCTCTGAGCGGACATGGGCCTCACGGACCCGGCGGGCGATCAGCTGGGCGTACTGGGCCCCGAAGTCGACTACCAGGACCGTGGGGTCGCCGCTCATCCCATCCCGACGCGCTGGGAGCGCTGGAGGGCCTTGCCCTCAGTCTGGAGGGAGGGAGCGATCATCACTTCGGCCTTCTGGAACTCCTTGACATCCGAGTAGCCGGTGGTGGCCATGGAGACCCGGAGGGCCCCGAAGAGGTTGCGGGTGCCGTCGTTCTCGTGGGCCGGACCGACCAGGATCTCCTCTAGGGTGCCCCGGTTGCCCACCTTGACCCGGGCTCCCCGGGGAAGGGTGGGATGGAAGGTGGCCATGCCCCAGTGGTAGCCGCGACCAGGGGCCTCGGCGGCCGAGGCTAGGGGGGAGCCGATCATGACTGAGTCGGCCCCGCAGGCAATCGCCTTGGCTACATCACCTCCGGTGCGCATGCCCCCGTCGGCGATCACATGCACATAGCGGCCGGTCTCGTCCAGGTAGCGGATCCGGGCGCCGGCGGCGTCGGCGATGGCCGTGGCCTGGGGTACCCCGATACCGAGCACGCCCCGGGTGGTGCACGCCGCGCCCGGGCCTACTCCGACAAGGATCCCCACCGCACCGGTCCGCATCAGGTGGAGGGCGGTGGAATAGCTCGCACACCCTCCGACGATCACCGGGACTTCACAAGCTGCGATGTACTCCTTGAGGTTCAGCGGCTCCTCTTGGGACGAGACGTGCTCGGCGGAGACCACGGTGCCCTGGATGACCAGTATGTCGAGGCCTGCTTCGATGGCGTAGGGCGCCCACTCCCGCACCCGCTGCGGGGTGAGGCTGGCTGCGGCAACTACCCCTTCCGACTTGACCTGCTCGACGCGGCGTCCGATCAGTTCCGGCTTGACCGGTTCGCTGTAGATCTCCTGCATGCGGCGGGTGGCCTTCTCATCGCCAAGCTTGGCGATCTCCTCGAAGTAGGGCTCGGGGTCCTCGTATCGGACCCACAGCCCCTCCAGGTTCAGCACCGCCAGACCACCGAGACGTCCGATGGCAACCGCCGTCTCTGGACTTATGGCCGAGTCCATGGCCGAGCCCATCATGGGGAGTTCGAACTTGAAGGCGTCGAGCTGCCAGGAGATGTCGACATCGTCAGGGTCGCGGGTCCTTCGTGAGGGGACTATGGCGATGTCGTCGAACCCGAAGGCCTGCCGCCCTGACTTGCCGATGCCGATGTCGATTTCCATTTCAGAACTTTCCTCCAGCGCTTGCCGGCAGGGTAACAGTGGCCAGGGGCATGGCGACTGTAGGCTGGCGGCCCGTGGGCCGATCCTGGACTGTCGTCGACTTCATCCTTATCTGGCTGGGAGGTTTCCTCGGAACAGGGATCTTCGTGGCCCTGGCCAGCCTTCTCGACTCCGCCGACGCCGCCGTGGTGTTGGGTTTGGCGGGCCAGTACCTGGGCAACCTGGGGGTGCTGTGGGTTGTCGCCCGAACTAAGCACCACGGTGATCTGGGGTTTTCCATCGAAGGCCGGGACCTTCTCTACCTGGCCCCGGGAGCGCTCCTCCAGATCACCCTGGCACTCCTCTTTCTCCCCCTGGCACGGATCCTCTTCCCCGAGGGAGAGGTGCCACAACAGGTGGCCGATGCGCTGGCGGATGCCGGCAGCTCCACCCTCCTGAAGGTGTCCCTCGTCTCCGCGGCAGTGGTCCTGGCACCGATCGCCGAGGAGCTGATGTTCAGAGGGGTGCTCGCCAGGGCCCTGGCCCCCCGTGGACGTCGCACCGTGATCCTGGGAACGGCCCTGGTGTTCTCGGCGGTGCACGTCATCGGCCTCGACCCCAACCGGCTCCTCGCCTCGGCGGCTGTAGTGCTGCCACCCATCTTCATCCTCGGAGTGGTCCTCGCCTGGGCAACGGTGCGGAGCGGACGCCTGGGACCAGCGATCTTTCTCCACTCCGGCTACAACCTGCTGGCGGCGGTGGTACTGCTGGTGCCGTCCGAGCTGCTGGAGAAGCTGGGGTGACCGGACCTACCCCGGCTCGCCGTCTGGGGACCTCACCGACTCGGCGATCCCCACCACGACGTCGTCGAGGTCCCGGTTCGGCGGACGGGACGTGGTGGCCGAGATCGAGTAGTTGCGAGAGCCCGAATTGAACTGGATAATCGTCACCCACGACCCCTCGGCCTGAGCACCACCCACACCCGCGGAAAGCTCGAAGTACCTGAGGAGAACAGCGTCGGTCCCGGAGACAGAGGTGAACTCGACAGAAGCTTGGCGGGCACCAGCGGGGACGCCGCTGGCCAGCCACTCCTCTTCAGGGAAACTGGCCCAGTCGATGGGCGGACCACCCGGGGTGATAAACAGGATCTCGGTGCCGCTGTCTCCCCGCGAAGCGGCCCGAAACGCCATGACGAACGCCGTGGACAGAGGAGGGCCCTGTTCTCCCAGAACCTCAAGGTATTCGCGTTCGACGGAAGTGAGGTCCTGGCTGGTTGTCGCTTCGATGAAGGCGGCCCAATCGCCGTCGTACACCGCATAGGAGGCCGGGATCTCCACGACGGCATCGTTGCCAATCCGGTATGGAACCGTCGGCTCACCCGCGGGCGCACAGGCCGCGACCAGGGCGAGGGCCAGCAAGACTGTCCCCAGACCCTTCACGCATCCTCCGAGAGGAGAGGTCAACGCGGACCGGAGTTGAATCACGAGGGGGCCTCGTCTGTGCCACCGGCCCAGGCTTGGGGCGGAATGAGAAGAACCAACAGAGCAGCGAGGACGAGTCGCAGCATCGGGAACCCCCTTTCCTTCGTAAGGCTACGGCTGCGACTTTACATCCCCCCGGCGTATGTCAACGGGGGAAAACCCTTACGGCCTTACCCCAACCCGACCCGCTCCCGGACCGTCGTCATGGTCCTCTCGGCCATCTCCCTCCCCCTGGCGGCACCCTCGTCCATGATCCTGGTCACCTCGGCATCGGAGAGCCCCTCGTAGGCCTCCCGGATGGGAGCAATCCCAGCGGCCACCGCCTCGGCTACGGCGGCCTTGAACCGCCCGTAACCGCCGCTGCGGTATTCGGTGACGATGTCGTCGATGCTGCGGCCGCTGAAGAAGGCGAAGATCTCCAACAGGTTGGAGATTCCAGGCTTGTGCTCCCAGTCGTAGGCCACCTCGCTGCCGGTGTCGGTGACAGCGGACTTGATCTTCTTCACGATCTGGTCTTCGGGGTCGGTGAGCAGGATCCGGGACCTTGGGCTGGGATCCGACTTGGACATCTTCGAAGTGGGGTCGGTGAGCGACATGACCCGGGCCCCTATCTCGGGCACGATCCTCTCCGGAAGGGGGAACTCCTCCCCGAAACGGTGGTTGAAGCGCTCCGCCAGGTCGCGGGTCAGCTCCAGGTGCTGGGTCTGGTCGTCGCCCACGGGGACCGCATGGACCCGGTGGATCAGGATGTCCGCCGCCTGAAGCACCGGGTAGGCGAGGAGCCCCAGATTCTGACCGGCCTTGTCCGCCTTCTCCTTGAACTGGGTCATCCTCTCCAACTGGCCGATACCGGTGATGGTGCCCAGAATCCATGACAGCTCCACGTGCTGGGGCACCTCCGACTGGTAGTAGACGAGGGACCGATCGGGGTCGATCCCCACCGCCAGGAACATCTTGGCCAGGGCGAGACGGTCACGACGCAGCTCGTCGGAGTCGAAGGGGGCGGTCATGGCGTGAAGGTCCACCACGCAGTAGATCGTGTCGTATTCCTCCTGCATGGCCACCCAATTGGCGAAGGCCCCGATCAGGTTGCCGATGTGGGGCTCGCCGGTGGGCTGCATCCCCGAAAAAACCCTTCTTCTTCCGCTCATCGCCGCTCTCCGATTCTTCAAGTCAACGAAAAGGCCGCCGGTCTCCGGCGGCGACATCACTTTCAGGCGCGTGTCAACCGCTCAGCGGGTCGACCACCAGACGCCGTGATTCTTTCTCATCAGAGCAACAGGCTAGACCCCTCGTACCCCCCGGTTCAAACCTCGCCGTCGAGGTCTATCCCCTGGACGGTCAAGTACCGCTGCTGGCTCTCCACCAGACCCCAGGCTCCGGAGAAGTTCGCCTTCTCCACCAGGGCACCGTCGAAGCGGGTGGCCGTGAGGGCAGTACCGGAAAGGTCGGCACCACGCAGGTCGGCGCCGCTGAAGTCGGCGCCCTCCAGGTCCGACCCGGAGAGGTCAGCTCCGGCGAGGCTGGCGCCGGACAGGTTCGACAGGGACAGGTTCGACTCTGCCAGGTCGGCTCCGGAGAGGTCGACACCCCGCAGGTCGCAGTTCTTCAGGTAGAGCCGGCTCAGGTCCCGGCTGGCGGGTCGCCACCGGCGCAGGTCCAGACCCAGCATCACCCTCCCCCGGTACTTGTCGTAGCTGGGGGCGTTGAGGAAACGTTCCAGTTGCTGGGGTCGAATCGAGCCGGTGGTGAAACGCTGGTCACCGGCCCAGGGATCTCCCACGTTGTGATAGGCCGAGTTGGTCTCCCACCATCCCAGCCGGTCTTCAGCCAGTAGCTCGATCTCCTTGACCCACTTGAGTGACTTGTAGAAGTACCTTCCCGGGGTCACCACCCGTACCGGCCCGCCATGCTCGACCGCCAGGGGCTCACCCTCGAAGGTGTGGACCAGCCAGCTCGATTCGAGCACGAGATCTAACGGCAGGGAGGTGTGATGGTCGTGCTCGGAGTAGGCGATGAAGGAGACGAACCGGGCTTCCGGCAGGGGCCGGGCCTTCTCCAAGAGCTCGGCTGCAGGGACGCCCCGCCAGGTGGTGTCGAGGCGGGTCCAGCCGGTCACGCAGTGGAGGTCGCAAGTGAGATTCCGGTGGGAAAGGGCGAGATACTCGTCGAAGGAGAGAGTCAGTTCCCGCTCCACCAGACCGTGGATGGTGAGCCGCCAAGCCGCGGGATGGTCCAGCTCCTCCGAGGGTGCTCGCTCTCCCACTACGGGAAAGCGTCGGGTCTCGATCTGGCCGGGGGGAAGGGCGCCCACCTCAGTTGGCCGTCCCGGGTAGCTCTTCTTCGGCGGTCTCCCCGCCGAGGAACTCGGCGACGACCTCGTTCACCGGTACCGCGGCCTTGAGGACCGCGGCTCCGTTCTCGGCGACAAAGTCGAAGACCGGAAGCTTGAGGGTGACGATCGACCCATCATCGAGGCCTCGCATCGTCCAGGCGAGGTTCACCGCCTGGACGAGGGTCAGCTCGGAGTCCACGGTGACGAAGGGCGCCACCGCCGAGGCGACGGCGGCCACCTCCTGGGGGGAGGAGAAGTCTGAGAGCCGGCCCAGCATGTCGATCAGGAACTCCCGCTGGCGCTGGTTGCGCACCAGGTCGTTCATGCCCGGCATGATCCGCCATCCTGCTGGAGTGAGCTCCTGGGTGTGTCGAGACCGAAGCCAGGCCAGGGTCTGAGCTCCCGAGGCGTGGGTGCAGCCGGCCGACAGCTCCAGGTTTGCCCTCCTGTCTCGGACCGGGTTCTCCACGCAGATCTCATAGCCCCCTATGGCGTCCACCGCGTCCTGGAAACCGGCCAGGTCGACGAGGGCAAAGTGATCCACCCTCTCTCCGATCAGGTCCTCCACACCGATGGTCAACAGCGTGGGCCCGTTCATCTCCTCCCCGCATCCCTCAAGGAGAGCGTTGAGCCGGCCCTGGCCTCCGGTACAGGGATTGGCTACCCAGAGGTCTCGGGGGAGGGAGAGGATCCCTACCCTGCCCGGCGCCCTGAAGAGGACCATGACCACATCGGCTCGGTGTCCTTCCGCCTTCCCGAAACCGGTGGTGTCCTCCAGGTCTTCCCGGGAGTCGGAGCCGACCAAAAGGAAGACCTGGAGTTCTTCGTTAGCGATCACAGCCGGCTGGTCGTCGACGGGAGCCGGCTCGGGATTGCCTGATTCCGCCGGATCACCCGCTTTGGGCGTGGGGACCTCTTCGGGTCGTTCGATGGTCACCCTTTGCACATCGTTCCAGGCGTTGAGCGCGAACAGGTAGGCGGCGCCGCCCAGCAGGACGACCGTCAGAACGGCCCCGATGATCAAACGCCTTCGCCATGTTCCGATGAACCCCACAACCGGATTCTACGGTCGGATGCCGTCTCAACCAGCAGCGACGGCCTGAGAAGCCCCTGGCTCCGCGGCAGGAGAGGCCGGGTCTACCGCCGGTAGGGAGAGCACGAAGCTGTACCAGCCCTGGTCGGGGAGATATTCGACCGTGCCGTCCATGAGGCGGGCGAGCTGGCGGACCAGGGCGAGGCCGATCCCCCCAGAGGTGGATGTAGTGAGCTTCGGACATGTTTTGCCACCCCGCAACGCCAGCCACGGATCTCACCGCGGGCGCCCTCATCCGCCTCGGCCGTGAACAAGCACAGGGTCGGCTCGACGATGCGGCATTCCGCTGATCCGTCTCGTCCATCGGGGTCTCAGTCGAACCCCAGCAGCATCCTCACCATCCGGGCCGTGGCACCCCAGAGAATGTCGCCGCCCAAGTCGTAGTGCCAGATCTGATGATCGTTCCACCACACCGACTCCCAACGGGACTCGTCGGCCAGCTCAGCCAGACGCGGCGTATAGATCTTGACTACTTCCCGGGGCGAGGGAACCAGCTCCAGCGGCGGGCGGATCCGCCCCACCACCGGAACCACAAGCAGCTTGAACTCCACGGTGTCTATCCGGGGCAAAAACCCTAGGACCTCCACCTGTTCGCGTTCGATGCCCACCTCTTCATGGGCCTCGCGAAGGGCGGTGTCCACCGGGCCCCGATCCGACGGATCGGGGCGGCCACCAGGGAAGGAGATGTGCCCGGCGTGGGTGGGCATCGTATCGGGTCGTTTGGTGAGCACCGCCCTCACCTCGCCGCTGTCATCCTCGAAGAGCGGGGCTAACACCGCTGCCATACCTTCACCTTCCGGAGGGGCGTCCATGAGCTTGAGCCGATCCCACATGCGGTGGCAAGCCTACGAGCGTCGATAAGCTGAGCGAATGCCTCGTGCCCAGTTAGAGACAGAACGTCTCATTCTCCGACGGTTCAATCGTCGTGACGCAGCAGCCCTGGACGAGGCGGTCCGGGTCTCCCTGTACGAACTCAACCAGTGGCTCCCCTGGGCCCGCATGGATTACACCAGCGGCGACACCGCCTCCTTCGTCCGGGAGTCGATCCTCGCCTGGAAGGAGGGCCGGGCCTGGGACTACTCCATCCGCTTCAAGGACAACCCCGCCCGCCATGTGGGCAACGTGTCCCTGTGGACGGTCTCCAAGCTGGGGAAGATCGCCGAGATCGGCTACTGGGTGAGGAGTGATGAGACCAACCGGGGGATATGCACCGAGGCGGTAGAGCGGGTCATCGAGGAGGCCTTCGTCGCATTGGGCTACCACAAGGTGGTACTGAGGATCGCAGTGGGGAATGAGCCCTCGGATCGGGTGGCTACCAAGCTCGGTTTCACCCGGGAGGGAATCCTCCGGGAGGAGCTTCTCATTCGGGGCAATTGGGTTGACCACTCGCTTTGGTCACTTCTCGACCGCGAGTACCGCGCCCTTCACCGCAGCGGCGTCACCGGCTAACCGCTGGCGAGGACGCGTGAGGCGTCACCCACAAAGGTGACGATGGCCGGGAAGAAGCCAACGGCAATGGTGAGGGCCACGGCCACACCAAGGGCCAGCTTCAGCGAACCGGCCTGTTCCAACTCTCCGTCCATCTCGCCCACCGGCGAGTCGAGCCATACCGCCTTGACCACCCTGGCGTAGTAGTAGAGGGCGACCACCGCATTGATAGCCGCGATCACCGCGAGGACCACAGTGGCGGTCCCACCGGCGATGATCACAGCTCGGAACATGGCAAACTTGGCGAACCACCCGGCCAGGGGCGGTATACCCGCCAGGCTGAAGAAGAACGCCGCGACCAGGAAGGCAAGGCGCGAGTCGACGCCACCCAGACCCGACCAGGCGTCGATCTCACCGGACTTGGTGCGGTTGGCCGCGGCGATCACGACGCCAAAGGCGCCCAGATTCATCACTGCGTAGATGACCAGGTAGATGACGGTGGCGGCGAAGGCCTCCTCCAGGTCGGCGCCCGCCACCGCGGCAGCAGCAAAGGGGACCAGCATGAACCCGGCATGGGCCACCGATGAATATGCGAGAAGACGGACGATGTTCGTCTGTCGGAGCGCGGCGAGGTTTCCCACGGTCATCGACAGCACGGCTAGGGCCCACAGGGCGGGGGCCCACACTCCGGCCACACCGGGTACGGCGAGGTACATGACGAGGAGCATCGCCACAAATCCGGCCGCCTTGGAGTTCACCGACAGGTAGGCAGTGATGGGAGTCGGAGCTCCTTCGTAGGTGTCGGGCGCCCAGAAGTGGAAAGGGACCGCCGATATCTTGAACCCGAACCCGACCACCATGAACAACACAGCCAGGATCAGAGCCGGTTCGTCGGCCATCCCGGCGGTGGCGGTGGCCAGACCGGTGAAGGTCACCTCCCCGGTGAGACCGAAAAGGAGGGACATCCCGTAGAGAAGGATCGCGCTGGAGAGGACCCCGAGGATGAAGTACTTCATTGAAGCCTCATTGGACTTGAGATCGCCCTTGCGCCAGCCCGCCAGGAGGTAGAGGGGGCCGGTGACCAGCTCGATACCAACAAAGAGGATGATCAGGTCCCGAGAGGAGGCCATAACCAGCGATCCGAGGACTGAAGCAAGAAGAAGGAAGTAGTACTCACCCTGGTAGTAGCGGTCGGACTCGATGTAACTGTGGGACATCAGGAAGACGATGTAGGCCGCCACCAGGAACACCCCCTTGAGCACCAGGGCGAACTCGTCCACCACGTAGGAGCCGCCGACCATGGACCGCACCCCGCCCTCTACGGCCAGCAGCCCCAGGGGGATGAGGGCGAAGGCGGCGCCCGCCACGGCGACGGTGGCGGTCCAGTACTTCAGGGGCCGGGGGAGTATCAGGTCCAAGGTGAACACCACCAGCATCGTTGCCACAACGATGAGCTCCGGGGCCAGGGCCAGGTAGTCGAGCTGAGGTGTCACCTATCAGCCTCCGACAATCGCAGAAAGGGCAGCGGTGGCTTTGGAACCAAAAACGGTGTCCACTAGAGCGGTCACGGTGTCGGTGGTGGCACCGAAGATCAGCTTCGGGTAGAGCCCGATGAGCACCACCAGGATCATGATGGGCACCCATGCGGTCAGCTCGAACCGGTCCGCATCGTGGAAGGTCTTACCCTCCCACTCGTCACCCGGCTCACCCAGGTTGACCTTCTGGAGCATCCACAGCATGTAGCCGGCGGTCAGCACCGTCCCCACCGCACCGAGGACCATCGAAGTGCGGAACACCCCTAGGGGGAGGCCTCCTAGCGGGTTGTAAGCGCCCACCAGGGACATGAACTCGCCCCAGAACCCGGCGAGGCCGGGGAGGCCGAGAGAGGCCATAGCAGTGAAGGCCAGGACGCCCCCCATGACCGGCATCAGTTTGATGTTTCCGCCCAGGCGGGCCATCTCCCGGGTGTGGTAGCGATGATGCATCGATCCGGCGAGGAAGAAGAGGAGCCCGGTAATGAGTCCGTGGGCGACCATGCCGATGATGGCGGCGTTGATGCCCACATCGGTCATGGTGGCGATCCCCAGCATTACAAACCCCATGTGCCCCACCGAGGAGAAGGCGATCAGCCGCTTCATGTCGGTCTGGGCAAGACAGGCCAGGGAACCGTAGATGATCCCAATCACTGCCAGGATTGCGATGGTGGGTGCCCAGCGTGCCGCCTCCTCGGGGAGGATGGGAAGGGCGATCCGGATGAAACCGTAGGAGCCCAGCTTCAGGAGGATGGCGGCCAGGAGCACCGACCCGACCGTGGGGGCTGCGGTGTGGGCATCGGGGAGCCAGGTGTGGAGGGGCCACATGGGCACCTTCACCGCGAAGCCCAAGAACATCGCCCCAAAGACGAAGAAGGCAAAGGTGCCGCCGAACGCCCCGGCAGTGCCGAGGTCGGTGAGCTGAGGTATGTCGAAGGTGCGTCCACCGAACCTGCCCGACTCGAAGTAGAGCGCCAGGAAGCCCAGCAGCATGAACGCCGAGCCGAACAGGGTGAACAGGAAGAACTTGATGGCGGCGTAGAGCCGGGTCTCGAACTCCCGGGCGAAGCCGGGCACCTTACGGGGGGTCTTGTCTCCCCAGATCCCGATCATGAAGTACATGGGGAGGAGGACCACCTCGAAGAAGAGGAAGAACAGCACCAGGTCCAGGGCGACGAAGGTCCCATTCATCCCCGTGGCGAGGATCATCATCAGGATGAGGAATAGCTTGGGGTTCTTCGGCTCGTCCCAGTGGTTCCAGGAGTAGATCACGCTCAGCACCACGATGAACGTGGACAGGACCAGGAGAGGCAGGCTGATTCCATCTACGCCGATGTGGTAGTTGGCGTTGATCGCCCCGATCCAGGGCAGGTTCACTTCGAACTGGTAGCTGTTGTAGCCGCCGGCGTTGAGGTCAAAGCCGGCGATCACCCCCAGGGAGGCGAGGAAGGAGGCCAGGGCGGCCACCAACCCCACGCCCTTTAGGGCGTTCTCGTTGTCCCGGGGGATGAACCCGAGAAGGAGGGCGCCGACGAGGGGGAGGAACACCACCAGCGACAGGCCCCAGTTTTCGAACCATTCCATAGCTCTTAGCCTCTCCTATGTCACGAACACGAACACGACAACGAGTACCAGCGCCCCCGCCACCAGGGCGGCCGCATACTGCTGGACTCGACCGGTCTGCCACTTGCGCACCCCTCCGCCGAGGGCGTCGGTGATCGCCGACAGACCGTTGAAGATTCCGTCGACACCGAGCTGATCCACGGTGTCATAGATGAACCTGCCCAAACCCTTGATCACCGCGCCCACCCCGTTGACGATCCCATCGATGACGTAATCGTTGGTCCAGTTGACCGCTCGGGCCAGGGGACCTTGGGTTCCACCCACGATGCCCCAGGCGAGGTCGTCGAGGTAGTACTTGCGTCGTAGCAGCGGGTAGAGAAGGGGAACCTCGAAGCTGTCCCGCTCCCTTTGGGTGGCACGGTCTTTGGAAAAGATCAGCCAGCCCACTACGAGTCCGGCCACGGCGGCGGCGAGCCCGATGGCGGCCAGGGCGAAGTCGATCTCGGTGGCGTGATGGTCTCCCATGGGGACCACCCTCACCGCCAGCCACTCGGTGAAGTTCCCGATGCCCGGCCACTCCACGCCGGGGATGTTGAGCAGTCCCACGAAGATGGAGGGAATTGCCAGGGCCACCAGGGGCCGGGTCATGATCGGTGGCGCCTCGTGGGGGTGACCTTCTCCTTTGTAGGTCCCGTGGAAGGTGAGGGCTATCGCCCGGGCCATGTAGAACGCGGTGACGAAGGCTCCGGCAATCCCGATCCACATCACCGTCGTGTAGCCCTCGAACCCCAGGGTCGCCAGAATCTCGTCTTTGGACCAGAAACCGGCGAAGGGGATGATCCCGGCCAGGGCCAGCGAACCCACCACAAAGGTCCAGTAGGTGGTGGGCATGAACTTGCGCAGCCCCCCCATGTCGCTCATGTTGTTGGAGTGCACCGCGTGGATCACCGATCCAGCGGCCAGGAAGAGGAGGGCCTTGAAGAAGGCGTGGGTGAAGAGGTGGAAGAGCCCGGCGGTGTATCCCCCCGCCGCCACGGCCGTCATCATGTAGCCGAGCTGGGACACCGTCGAATAGGCCAGCACCTTCTTTATGTCGTCGGCGACCACAGCGAGCAGGCCTACCCCCAACAGCGTGATGGCGCCGATCCAGACCATGAGCGGGCGGGCGTCCTCGGCGAGGTTCTGGAACAGGGGAAAGACCCGGGCCATCAGGTAGACGCCGGCGGTCACCATGGTGGCGGCGTGCATCAGAGCCGAGACCGGGGTGGGGCCGGCCATGGCATCCGGAAGCCAGATGTGGAGGGGGAACTGGGCGCTTTTGCCCATGGCTCCGAAGAAGAGGAGGAGTCCGCCGGTGAGGGCCACCGCCCCCAGCGGGGCGGCCTGTTCCATCGCCGCCTTGCTCAGGTCGGTGAAGTCGAAGCTGCCGATGGCCACCGCCACCAGGATGGCCCCCAGGATGAGACCGATGTCGGCCACCTTGTTGACCAGGAACGCCTTGTTGCCTGATCGCACGTTGTCGAGGTCCTCCCAGTAAAACCCGATCAGGAAGTAGGAGGCGAGTCCTACACCCTCCCATCCAATGATCATCTGCACCAGGTTGGGGGCGCCCACCAGGACCAGCATCGCCCCGGCAAAGAGGGAGAAGGCTGCAAAGAACCACGGGACACGCACATCGCCGTGCATGTACCCCAAGGCGTAGACGAACACGATCAGGCCGATCAGGTTCACCAGCAGGTACATGAGGATGGACAGCCCGTCCACCAGCCACCCCAGCTCGAAGACGAAGCCGCTGCCTATCCGTCCGATCTCGAAGGTGACCTTGTCGAGGACCCCTCCGGTCATGTTGAGGAAGAAGAGCGCCGACGCCCAGACCATGTTGATCGCCAAGGCGCCCACGGCGATTTCGCCACCCTGGTGCTTGAGACGTTTGCCGACGGCGAGGATGAGAAGCATGGCTACGAAGGGCAGGACCAGCATGACCCCGGCGGTGTCGGCCCAGAACCCGCCGTTACCCACCGCGGTCTCCTCAGCAGCCACAATCATCAGGTCCATCATCTGGAGAACCTCCCCACGGAGCGGCAGCCCCGGCCGACCGGCGTCTGTTTGCCCGAGCAGCTCACCACAAGACCCCCCTGCGACGCGCCAAACCGAAGGCGAGGCGAGGGCAAAGTCGGCCGGCAACTCATCAGGTCCACTCCTACCACCTCATCAGGTTGAGCTCGTCGACGTTGGCGGAGCGGCGGTTGCGGAATACGAGCAGCACGATGGCCAGGCCGATCCCCACCTCGGCGGCGGCCACGGTGATCACGAAAATGGCGAAGACCTGGCCGATGCCCTCGGGAGTGGCCAGCACCGACTCGAAGGCCACCAGGTTGATGTTGACCGCGTTCAGCATCAGCTCCACCGACAGCAGGATCAGCACGATGTTGCGACGAACCAGCAGACCGTAGACGCCCATGGCGAACAGGGCCGCGGCGAGGATGAGGAACTGGTTGAGCACCATCAGACGAGCCTCCTCTCCTCTTCCTCGGCCGGCGAGGGATCCTTGCGGGCAATAGTGATTCCGCCGATGAGAGCAGCGAGAAGGACTATGGACACCACTTCGAAGGGGATGACGAAACGACCGAAGAGAGATTCCCCTATCAGCTCGGTCGCCGTGGGAACGCCAGTGCCTTCCACTTCCGTTGCGCCGAAAGCGGTGATCGAAGCCCAGGACATCAGGAGGAAGAGAGCCACGGACAGAGCCGCGGGGAGCGCCTTCCTGTCGGCGTCGAGGCCCTCATCGAACCCGGTGGGGGCCCGGGTGATCATTATTCCGAACAGGAACAGCACGATCACCGCGCCCACGTAGACCAGCACCAGTACCCAGGCGACGAACTCGGCGGAGAGCATGAGGAACAGGGCCGCGGTTCCGGCGAGGGCAGCGACGAGGAAGAGGGCGGCGTGGACCACGTTCTTGCTGGTCACGACGCGAAAGCCGGCGGCGGCCGTTCCCAGGGCCAGAGCCAGGAATACCCAGTTGACGGGCTGGATGATCCAGTCTGCGAAGCTCATTTCTCCAACGGTGGGGGTTCGGGGACGGTAGCCAGCCAGTCCTGGAGGCGGTCCATGTCGTGGAGCATCTCACCCATGTGACTCTCCGAGTACTCGTACTCGGGGCTCCAAAAGAGGGCGTCGAAGGGGCAGACCTCTACGCAGATGCCGCAGTACATGCAAAGGGCATAGTCGATGTCGAAGCGGTCCAGCTTGGCCCTCACCTTGACCCTGCCTCCCGGCTTCTCCGGCGGGATCTCCTCTTTGTGGCCTTCGATGTAGATGCACCAGTCGGGACAGGAGCGGGCGCAAAGCATGCAGACGGTGCATGCCTCCTGGTCCAGGGCGATGACCCCCCGGGCCCGGGGCACCGGGATCTCCTTCACCTTGGGGTAGTTGACCGTCGCCAGGTAGCGCTTGGGAAGGAAGATGGTCTTGAACATCGTGGTGATGGTGACCCGGAGGCCCTTGAGCAGGCCCACCCCAGGAATGCCGCGGGTAGCCATCACAGCACCACCTTGAGGACCGCGGTCACCGCGATGTTGGCAAGGGCCAGGGGTACTAGCCACTTCCAGGCCAGGGTCTGGAGCTGGTCCTCTCGGAAGCGGGGAAAGGTCCAGCGGAACCAGATCATGGCGAAGACGAGGATGAACACCTTGGCGAGCAGAATGACCGGACCTACGAAGTCCAAGGCCGACTCGGGTATGCCGGGCAGCCAGTAGCCGCCGAGGAACAGGGTCACAGCGATGGCCGACAGGGTGAACATGTTGGCGAACTCGGCCAGGAAGAAGAAGAGGAAACGGAAACCGGAGTACTCGGTGACATATCCCATCACCAGCTCCGACTCGGCGATGGGCATGTCGAAGGGGATCCGGGTCAGCTCGGCAAGGGAGGCGACGAAGAAGATCCCGAACCCGACGAACTGGAGGATGACGTAGGGATAGCCGGCATCGATCTGAGCCTGGACGATGCCCTGCATGCTCATGGTCCCTGCCATGATCACCGCCCCCACCACCGCCAGGACCAGGGGCAGCTCGTAGGCGATGAGCTGTCCGGCGGCCCGCAAGCCCCCGATGAGGGAGTACTTATTGGCCGAGGACCAGCCTGCCATCAGGACTCCAATGGTCCCTATAGAGGAGATGGCTAAGGCGTAAAAGACCCCCACGGAGAGATCACGGAAGATCAGGCCGGGACCGAAGGGGATCACCACGAAAAGGGCGATAGTGCCCATCAGCACCAGGATGGGTGCCAGCTTGAATACCGGCCGGTCGGCGTCCTCGGGGATGATGTCCTCCTTCTGGAAGAACTTGATGCCGTCGGCGATGAGCTGGGCCCATCCCCACCGCCCCCCGGCGAAGTAGGGGCCTACCCGAGACTGCATCTTCGCGGAGAGCTTCATCTCGGCGAAGCCGAGGACCATACCGATGAGGGGCACGATGAGGGCCACCAGAAGGAGCTTGGCAGCCAGGGAGACCCAGAAGTTAGAGAACAGATCGAGGAGGGCAGGAGGCATCAGCGGTCCACGTCTCCCAGTACGAAGTCAAGACTTCCCATGATGGCGATGATGTCCGGTACCAACGCACCCTCCAGGATCCAGGGGAGGATGGAGATGTTGGAGAAGCTGGCGGAGCGGATCTTGAGCCGGTAGGGACCCTGGCCGCCCTCCGAGACCAGGTAGTAGCCCATCTCACCCTTGGGGTTCTCGGCCCGCACGTAGGTCTCCCCCTTGGGAACCTTGATGACCTTGGGGACCTTGGCCCGCAGCGGTCCCGAGGGAATACCGTCGATGGCCTGGACCACGATCCTGGCTGCCTCCCGGATCTCTTCCAGCCTCACCCACCATCGATCCCAGCAGTCCCCGTTCTCCCCAGTCACCACCCGGAAGTCGAATCGGTCGTAGGGCAGGTAGTCCTCCGCCTTGCGCAGGTCAAAGGCCACACCCGAGGCCCGCAGGTTGGGACCGGAGACGCCGTAGGAGGCGGCGACCTCCGGGGGAAGGATCCCGATCCCCTTGGTACGGGCCAGGATGATCTCGTTTCCGGCGACGAGGTCTTCGATCTCGTCACACACCGCGAGGACACGCTCCATGGCGAGGCGGGTGTCGGCGTAGAAGCCGGCGGGCAGGTCCTGGGGGGTCTTCTTGGTGGTGGGTCCGGAGCCGGCGGCAGGCTTAACCCCTCCAATCCGGTTGAAGTTGGGGTGGAACCGTCCCCCGGTGACCCCTTCGAGGAGGTCCAGCACCCGCTCCCGCTCCCGAAGGGCGAAGAACAACGGCGTGGGGGCGCCGAGCTCCAGGGGGTAGGAGGCCATGAAGATGAGGTGGGAGCAGATACGGGCCATCTCGGTGAGGATCAGCCGGATGTACTGGGCCCGCTCGGGAACCTCCACTTCCATGAGCTTCTCGGCGGCCACCATGAAGGGCACCTCGTTGGCATAGCCTGCCACCCAGTCGATGCGGTTGACGATGGAGGTGATCTGGGGGTAGGTGCGGACCTCGGAGAGCTTCTCGTAGCCGCGGTGCATGTAGCCGATCACCGGACGCACGTCTTCGCAGCGCTCCCCATCCACCCGAGCCACCAGACGCAACACCCCGTGGGTGGAGGGGTGCTGGGGACCGATGTTGAGGGTCATCTCCTCGGTCTCCAGCTCCACCGAGACCAGTACCTCGCTCATGTGGCGCATCGTGTCGGCGTCCATCACCACGTCACGCCTCCGGGTTCTCGGTAGAGGGTTTGGCCGGCATGTCCTCGACATCCACGGTTCCTGGCCACGGCTTCACTTCCCGGCTCAGCAGGGGGAAACTCTTGCGGAGAGGATGACCCAGGAACCCGTCCGGCAGGTAGAGGTGTTCCAGGTTCGGATGGCCGGTGAAGGTGATGCCGAACATCTCGGCGGCTTCCCGCTCGTGCCAGTTGGCTCCCGGGTAGACCTCCACCAGGCTGGCGATGCGAGGGGAGGCCCTGGGAATGTCGGTGGAAAAGGTGACCCGCCGTCCTTCGGTGATGTCGGCCACGGTGGTGAGCACCTCGTAACGCTCCTCCACCTCCTCCGCGGGCGGATCCCCCACCTCGACCTGGTTGGTCCAGTCGATGGCCGACAGCCAGGAGAAGAACACCAGCCCTAGCTCGTCCCGGGCGATCTCATGGGTCCGCACCCAGGCGTCGGAGGAGACCCGCACCTTCACCGTGCCGAAGGCCACTTCGGCGGTGCCTCCGACAGCGTCGGCCACCCGACCGGCGAACGGGGCCAGCGGGTCGCTGGCCTCGATCGCTGCTTCGGTATCAGAAGGTGTCGAGGTCACGACGGTCTCCGGTTCTCATGATCTTTTCTGTCTGGTTCTTCTTCCCAACGGCATCAGACGGGTTCGAGGTCACGGCGATTCCACTTCTCACGGATGTCTTCGTTCTCGATCAGCTTCTGGAGCAGGACGATCCCGTCCAGGAGGGCCTCCGGGCGAGGCGGGCAGCCGGGCACATAGACGTCCACCGGAATAAGTTGGTCGACGCCCTTGGTCACCGAATAGGAGTCCCAGTAGGGGCCGCCGCAGTTGGCGCAGGATCCCATCGAGATCACGTACTTGGGCTCGGGCATCTGGTCATAGAGGCGCCGCACGGAGGGAGCCATCTTGTCGGTCACGGTGCCCGCCACCACCATCAGGTCGGCCTGCCGGGGAGAGGCGGGCAGCGGAATGATCCCGAAGCGCATGAAGTCGAAGCGAGGCCCGGAGGCAGCCATCATCTCGATAGCGCAGCAGGCGAGGCCGAACTGGAACAGCCACAGGGAGTACTTCCTCGACCAGTTGAGGAGCCACGAGACAGGTTTGGGAACACCGAACTTCTGGACTACTCCCACCGCAGAACTCCCTTACGGATGGCGTACACCAGACCGAGGACAAGCATGAAGATGAAGATGAGCATCTCGACGAGCCCAAAGACGCCGAGGCGCTCGAGGAGGATCGCCCAGGGGAAGATGAACACCGCCTCCACATCGAAGATGACGAAGAGCAGCCCGAAGACGTAGTAGCGGATGTAGGTCTGGCTCCAGCCGGTACCCACCGGGTCCACACCACACTCATAAGTGGAGAGCTTGATCTTGTTGGGTTTCGAGGGCCGGAGGATGGCGGCGACACCCAACATCATCATCACCAACGCCGCCCCCAGGGCGGCGAAGGCGCCAACAGTCAGATAGCTCTCGAAGTACGGAGTCATGCCTAATTCTCGAGGGGTATGGACCGGCGGCGAGTATACGCATGGCCTCCGGTAGGTCGAAGTCGAGAGCCCCTACCCTGTCGTCGATGGCGACCGCCCCCACCTATCAGGGCTCAGGCTTGGTCAACATGATGGCCGAGATGGAAGCGAGGCTGAGCGGTTCCTCGGTTTGGGAGGGCCTCTCGCCCGAGCTGTCAGACGCCTTTCCCGAGGCGAGAACGTACGTCCTTGTCCTCTTCGATGGTCTGGGGGTGGCCCAGCTCGATCACCCGGCAGCGGCTCCCCTGACCAGGGATCTGGCTGGGATCCTCGAAGCGCCCTTCCCCACCACCACCAGCGTCTCCCTGGCCACCGTAGCGACGGCCCTGCCCCCTTCACGCCACGGTCAGGTGGCCCATCTCACCTGGTTCGAGGAGCTGGGCAAGGTGGTCAACACCCTGAAGTGGGTGACCGTCCATGGGGAGCACGTGGAGTACGACTACTCCCGTCTCCTCCCCTCCCCCAACCTGTGGGAGCGCCTGCGCGCTACGGGAGTGGAGCCTGTCACCGTCCAGCCGGGCGAGTTCCAAGCAAGCCCGCTGAGCCAGGTGCTCTACCGGGGCGCTCGCTTCGAGCAGGCTTGGGACATGGACGACCTGGTCGAAGCGACGGTGCAGCTCGCCCGAGAGCCTGGCCGCCTCATCTTCACCTATATCAACCACGTCGACTTTGCCGGGCACGTCTTCGGTCTGGAGAGCGAGGAGTTTGCCGAAGCGACGAAGCTGGCCGTTACGGTGTGGGAGAGGCTGGCCTCGTCCCTCCCCGAGGGTGCGGCCCTGGTAGGAACCGCCGACCACGGGTTGGTGGAGTTCACCGACAAGGTCCTGGTTCGCGACCGCCGCTACGACTCCCTTCGCTTCGCCGGGGATGCCCGGGGTGTCCAACTGTGGGGGAAAGCGGAGCTGATGGAGGAGCTGGCGGAGCTCACCGGGGGCATCCTCGTCGACCCCGTCACCCTCATGGGCCCGGATCCTTCGCCGGAAGCCCTAACCAGGACCGGAGACAGGGTGCTTCTCGCTCCCGCAGACAAAGTGATCCTCCCCCGCGGCTTCGACAAGAGGCTTCGCTCCTATCACGGTGGCCTCACCCGAGCCGAGGTGGAAGTCCCGCTACTGGTGAGCCGGGGCTAGCGCCCCGCCAGCTCGCCCAGCCAGGCTTCAGCCACGGCGAAGAACGGCTCCTGGCGGGCCTCGAGAGCAGCCACGATCCGGGCGGTCTCATCTAGTGCCCCCCGAATCATCTCTTCGGTGTAGGCCAGTTCCACCTGGTGGACGGCGAACTCGTCTTCGTCCTCTACCTCCACCCGACCGTCCTGGTGTACCACCACGTCGAGGTCGAGGTCAATCATCTCGTAACGGTTCTCGGAGACCCACATCGGTGGGGTGACGATGTCCACGAAGTGGGAGTAGTTGGTGACCGGCCCGTTGTAGTGGAGATGCCACCATCCTGAACGGGGAACGCAGAAGACGGCGTGCTCCCGGGTGGGATGTACGACCGTCTCTCCCTTCCAGCGGCGGGAGCCGGCGGGAACGGCCATCCACGACCCATACTGGTCCTCGCCGAGATGCCAGGCTTCGAAACCCCAGTGGAGGGTGTCGGGGTTCTTGAGGAACTGGACGGTGACCGGTCGCATGGCCTGAGGGTAAGCCCGAGGACGGCCGTAGACTCGGTGGCGATGTACCGCGTGTCCGGGCTGGTGACGATCGTCGTCGGGGCTCTCCTCGTTTTCAGCCTTGCCTTCACACCTTTCAACGTGAAGATGGACCAGTGGGAGTTTCACCCCGACGGTTCCGTCGAGCGGCTGAAGGCGACCTGTCCCACCCCCTGGTCCATCATCTTCGAGGATGCCGACATGAGCGGCCTGATCCGCACCAACGCCCAGCGATGCCAGGGCGCGGCCAGGATCCTCATCGCTGAAGCCTTCATCGTGGCCGCGGTCGCGTTGGGACTAGGGATCTGGGGCATCATCAACGGGCCCAAGCCTCCGATCCGTCCTCTCGAGGAACTTCCAACCGTGGCGGCGGCGAGACACCGGCGCTCCTAAGGTCCGGTCGATGGATTCGGTGACCTCAGGTCTAGCTGCCCTGGCCGCCACCGTCTTCGCCTACGACCTCTGGCGTGGCTGGAGGCGGCGTCCCCGCCCCCATATAGCGGCCTACGCCGCGGGCATGGCGATGTTCGCCCTGGCCACCTGGGCCCTCTTTGTCGGAGTCACCTTCGGTTGGACCGGCCCCATCTACCGGACCTTCTTCCTCTTCGGAGGGGTACTGAACATCCTCTTCCTGGCCCTCGGTTCGATGTTCCTGGTGGTGGGTCCCCGATCAGGCCACGCAATGGCCATAGCTCTGGGTGGATATGCCGCCATCTCCACGACCCTGGTCACCACCGTCGACTTCCAGCGGCCCCTCCCCAAGGGCGGGGTTCCTGCGGACATTTTCGCCGGCGGCTTCGGGCCCAGGCTGTTCGCCATCATCGGGGGCGCACTCGGGGCGACGATCCTCATCGTGCTGGCACTGGTCAGCCTGGTGAGGTTCTGGAAGAAGGATCGCAACATCGTCTGGGGCAACGGTCTGATCCTGGCGGGAACCTTCGCCGCCGCCTGGGGCGGCACCGGACTGGCCCTGGGCGAGGCCAGCGGCTTCGCGGTGTCCTTGCTGGTGGCGGTGGCTCTGATCTGGGCGGGATACCGGGTGGCGTCGGGTCGCCGGCCTGCTCAGCCTCCGATGTAGGACATTTCCACTGGGACAGCGAGGCGGGGCGTCTGCGAGGAACGCAGCTCTGAATAGCGGTCTTCGCGGTGGGCCCAGACCTCGTCGATGACCGCCCCCACGTCCTCCCCGGAGCGGGGAGCGTCACGAAGGTTCGAGCCCGAGGATGCGAAGAGGCAGGTATAGAGGACACCCTCGGCGGAGATGCGGGCGCGGGTGCAGGATCCGCAGAACGGCCGGGTCACCGAGGCGATCACCCCCACCTCCCCCTGGCCGTCGCGGTAGCGGAACCGGTTCGCCACTTCACCGGTGTAGTTGGGGGGAAGGGGATCGAGGGGATACCGGACGTCGATGGCCTCGATCATCTCCGCGGCCGGCATCACGTCGTCGAGTCGCCATCCGTTGGTGGCGCCGACATCCATGTACTCGATGAAGCGGACGATGTGTCCGGTGCCTCGGAAGTGTTCCGCCATCTCCACCACGGCATGCTCGTTGACACCCCGCTGTACTACGCAGTTGATCTTGATCGGACCTAGACCGGCCTCGGCGGCCACGTCGATAGCCTCCAGCACCGAGGACACCGGGTAACCCACATCGTTCATCCTCTGGAAGGTGGGGTCGTCGACGGCGTCGAGGCTGACCGTCACCCGGTTGAGCCCTGCTTCGGCCAACGCCTCGGCCTTACGGGCCAGGAGCGCCCCGTTGGTGGTGAGGGTGAGGTCAACCACGCCATCCACCTCGGCGATCATGGCCACCAGATCTTCGATCCCCTTGCGGAGCAGAGGCTCACCCCCGGTGAGCCTCACCTTGGTAACCCCCCGCTGGACGAAGAGGCGCACCAGGGAGACGATCTCCTCGAAGGTGAGCAGCTTGTCGCGGGCCAGGAACTCATACCCCGGTCCGAAGACCTCCTTGGGCATGCAGTAAGTGCAACGGAAGTTGCAGCGGTCGGTGACCGAGATCCGCAGATCCCGAAGGGAGCGCCCGAGGAGGTCTTTGGACTCCGTCATCTGGGGGTCACCATAAGCCGGAACACTGACATTTGATTAAAGGTTGTCACCCGATGATGAGGAGAATGACAGCATGGCCTTTCTGAAACGCCGACACAAGGCGACCCGGCTCAAGTCACCAAACGAGTTCGAGGAGTTACTGGCACAGGGGAAACCGGTGCTGGTGGACTTCTTCCAGTACGGCTGCGCCCCGTGCCAGGTCATGGACGGGATCGTCGACGAGGTCGCCGAGGAGTTCCAGGAGCAGGCCATCGTGGTCAAGGCCAACGCCGACAAGGTCCCAGAGCTGTTCCAGAAGTTCAAGGTGCGGTCCACCCCCACCTTCGTCCTGGTCACCCCCAGGGGCAAGACCCTTCACCAGCGCTGGCGTCACTCCGGGCTGGTGAAAAAGGACGTGATGGCAGGTCAGCTACTTCGGGCGGTGGAGTCGGACTGAGCGAGGCGAACCCGGGGTGGCTCACCTCCACCTAGGGCGGGTGTTCGGTGGTGTAGACGTGTCCTAGGGGGCTGGTCCATTGGTA
>JBHHWH010000010.1:0-41279 GCA_046756405.1 Acidimicrobiia bacterium
TTGCAGTATGCAGTTTGCAGAAGACTGAATACTGATGACTGACAACTGAGAACTGGAAAACAATGGCCGAGCAAAAGATCAGGATTCGCCTCAAGGCATACGACCACGAAGTGGTCGATGAATCCGCGCGCAAGATCGCGGAAACAGTCGTGCGGACTCAGGCCAAGATCAAGGGTCCTGTGCCCCTGCCTACGAAGGTGCATAGATACTGCGTTATTCGTGGTCCCCACGTCCACAAGGACTCCCGCGAGCACTTCGAGATGCGGATCCACAAGCGGCTCATCGACATCCTCGAACCCACCCCGAGGACGGTGGACTCGTTGATGCGCCTTGAGCTGCCCGCCGGGGTAGAGGTGGAGATCAAGCTGTGAGAGCGATACTCGGCGAGAAGCTGGGCATGACCCAGATCTACGACGATCAGGCCCGGGCCATACCGGCGACGGTGGTCAAGGCGGGTCCGGTCTATGTCGTCCAGATCAAGACCGAGGAGACCGACGGCTACAACGCCCTTCAGATCGCCTACGGGGAGATGAAGCCCAACCAGGCCAACAAGCCGGTCACCGGGCATTTCGCCAAGGCCGGCATCGCCCCCAAGAGGCACCTGGTCGAAGTGCGGGTCGACGACCCCAGCCAGTACCAGCTTGGCCAGGAGATAACCGTCGCCGACGTGTTCAACGCCGGGATGAAGGCGGATGTGACGGGTGTCTCCAAGGGCAAGGGGTTCTCCGGCGTAATGAAGCGTCACAACTTCAGTGGACAGAACGCCAGCCACGGCAACCACAAGAAGCACCGGGCGCCCGGCTCCATCGGAGCCTGTGCCACCCCAGCGCGAGTGTTCAAGGGAATGAAGATGGCAGGTCGTATGGGAGGGGAGCGGGTCACCCTGCTCAACCTCGATGTTGTCGCAGTGGACGGGGAACGGGGTCTGCTCCTCCTCGGCGGTTCCGTGCCCGGGCCCAAGAGGGCGCTGGTGTTGATCCGAGAGGCGGTGAAGGCCCGTGCCTGAGTTGAAAGCTCCACTCTTCAAGTCCGACGGGACCCGGGTCGGCGAGATCGAGCTCGACCCCGAGGTGTTCGGCATCGAGCCCAACATGGCCGTACTCCACCAAGTGGTCACGGCCCAGCGTGCCGCTGCTCGGCGGGGAACCGCCTCCACTAAGACCCGCGCCGAGGTTCGCGGTGGTGGACGCAAGCCGTGGCGTCAGAAGGGTCTAGGTCGTGCTCGTCACGGTTCCATTCGTTCCCCCCAGTGGGTGGGCGGAGGTGTCGCCCACGGCCCCAAGCCCCGCGACTTCAACCAGAGAACTCCGAAGAAGATGAAGCGCCTCGCCCTTCGTTCTGGCCTATCCGCCCGGGCCGCCGAGGAGGCGATCTTGGTGGTGGAGGACATCGACTGGGGTACCCCCAAGACCAAACAGGCGGCTTCTCTCCTGGAAGCCATGGGAGCTTCTGGCAAGACCCTTGTGGTCCTCTCCAGCATCGACGGCGTAGCCGGGAAGTCCTTTCGCAACCTGGCCAACGTTCGCATCGTCGAGCCGGGCCACCTCACCCCCTACGACGTGCTCTGGTCTGACCAGGTCGTTTTCACCTCCCACACTGTCACCGCCGCCGGGCGACGTGGCGGTTACGCGGTGAGCGAGGACGACTTC
This sequence comes from Acidimicrobiia bacterium, assembly GCA_046756405.1. Classification (GTDB taxonomy): domain Bacteria; phylum Actinomycetota; class Acidimicrobiia; order Spongiisociales; family ZC4RG35; genus JBHHWH01. The sequence goes on from JBHHWH010000010.1 coordinate 1,650, forward strand.
GTACGTGATGAGGGAGGTGATGAGTGATGAAAGACGTCCACGACATCATCCTCGCACCGGTGGTCTCGGAGAAGTCCTACGAGCTGATCGAGGAACTCAACGCCTACACCTTCGAGGTGGATCCCCGCTCCAACAAAGAGGAGATCAGGGACGCCATTGAGCGGATCTTCGAGGTGAAGGTCCTCAAGGTGAACACCATGAATCGCCAGGGGAAGCGCAAGCGTCAGGGTTACAAGGTCGGCAAGCGTAAGGACACCAAGCGTGCCGTCGTCACCCTCGCCGATGGCGATTCCATAGACCTGTTCGGAGTTTGAGATGGCAATAAAGAAACGCAAGCCGACATCCCCAGGGCGACGGTTCCAGACGGTCTCGGACTTCTCCGAGATCACCAAGACCAAGCCGGAGAAGTCGCTCATCGCCAAGAAGAAGAGCACCGGGGGCCGCAACACCTACGGCCGGGTGACGTCGCGCCATCGCGGGGGCGGACACAAGCAGCGTTACCGCGTCATCGACTTCCGGCGCAATAAGGACGGGATTGCCGCCAAGGTGGCGGCCATCGAATACGACCCCAACCGGAACGCCCGGATTGCCCTGTTGAACTACGCCGACGGCGAGAAGCGCTACATCCTGGCCCCGGTCGGAGTCCGGGTGGGCGACCGTCTCGAGTCGGGATCCGGCGCCGAGATCCGTCCCGGGAACGCCATGCCGCTGCGCAACATCCCGGCGGGGACCATGGTCCATGCCATCGAGATGCGTCCCGGTGGCGGTGCCAAGCTGGCTCGTTCTGCCGGCACCGCGGTCCAGCTCATGTCCAAGGAGGGGAACCTCGCCCTGTTACGGCTTCCGTCGGGGGAGATGCGCCAGGTACCCCTAGATTGCCGCGCCACCATCGGCCAGGTGGGCAACACCGAGGCCGAGCTGGTCAAGCTGGGGAAGGCAGGCCGCAACCGCTGGAAGGGAGTCCGTCCCCAGACCCGAGGCGTAGCCATGAACCCCATCGACCACCCCCTGGGCGGTGGCGAGGGCAAGTCGTCCGGTGGCCGGCACCCGACAAGCCCCTGGGGCAAGCCGGAAGGGCGCACTCGCAAGAAGAACAAGGCTTCGGACAAGTACATCGTCCGACGTCGCACCAAGAAAGGCCGCAGATGACCCGATCACTGAAAAAGGGCCCCTTCGTCGACGAGCATCTCGCCAAGAAGATCGACGAGCTGAACCGCACCGGACAGAAGCGGGTCATCAAGACCTGGTCGCGCCGCTCGACGATCATCCCCGAGATGATCGGGCACACCATCGATGTCCACGACGGGCGCAAGCACGTGCCGGTGTACATCACCGAGTCGATGGTGGGCCACAAGCTCGGAGAGTTCGCTCCCACCCGGACCTTCCGGGGTCACGCCGATAGGGGGAAGAGGCGATGAGGGTCATGGCCCGCGCTCGCTACGTCCGCATGTCGCCCTACAAAGTGCGCCAGGTGCTCGACCTGATTCGTGGCCTGCCGGTGGAGGAGGCCGAGCACGTGCTCCGTCTCACCCCGCGTGCCGCCGCCGGACCGGTGGGTAAGGCCCTGAAGTCCGCGGTGGCCAATGCCGAGCACAACTACGCCCTGGACGCCGAAGAGCTGGTTGTAGCCGAGGCCTACGCCGACGAAGGCCCGATCCTCAAGCGTTACCGCCCCCGGGCCCGTGGGCGCGCTTCCAGGATCAACAAGAGGACCGCTCACATCACGGTGGTGGTCTCCGACATGTCGGAAGTGAATGAGGAGGTGAGCTGATGGGTCAGAAGACGCACCCTTATTCATTCCGACTCGGTGTGGCGACTGACTGGAAGTCGAAGTGGTTCTCCGAGAAGGACTACGCCGATTTCGTCAACGAGGACTGGCAGATTCGCGACTACCTATACGGGGAGCTGACCCGAGGTGCGGTATCCCGGATCGACATCGAACGGACCCGTGACCGGCTGATCGTGGACATCCACACCGCCCGTCCCGGAGTCGTCATCGGCCGCAAGGGTTCGGAGGCCGAGCGGCTTCGGGCCGGGCTGGAGAAGATGACCGACCGCCGGGTGAAGCTGAACATCATCGAGGTCAAGGACCCCGATCTGGACGCCGCCTTGCTGGCGAGGGGCATTGCCGACCAGATCGAGAACCGGATCGCTTTCCGCCGTGCCATGAAGCGCGCCGTGGCCGCCGCCATGAAGGCCGGCGCCGAGGGTGTCCGGGTGGAGTGCAAGGGCCGGCTCGGTGGTGCCGAGATGGGCCGCCGGGAGTGGTACCGCGAGGGCCGAGTTCCCCTCCACACCCTGCGTGCAGACATCGACTACGGAACCGCCACAGCCAGGACCACGGTGGGTGCCATCGGGGTCAAGGTCTGGGTTTACCGCGGCGAAGTGGTCGGGGCCAGTCCGATCTCCGGCGAACGCATCGCCGCCGAGGCCGATCTGGCCACGGGAGGTCCCGCCCGCAGAGTGCAGAAGTCCATCAAGTCCCGGGCCGAGGAGGCCGCCGGAGCCGGTCGGGAGCGGAAGCTCATCGAGGCTGGCGGAGGCAAGCGTCCCGTGGAAGCTCCCGCCAAGGAGGGCCGCAAGCTCATCGAGGCCGGTGGGGGTCGCCGGCCCACCGCCGCCGAGGCGAAGGTGGAGTACGAGAGTGCCCGTGAGGACGTCGCCATGACCGACGATGCCGAGACTTCCAAGGACGAAGAGGAGTAGGCCGTCATGCTGATGCCGAAGAGAACCAAGCATCGCAAGGTGCACCGAGGGCGCATGAAGGGCGCCGCCAAAGGGGGCACCCAGGTGCATTTCGGGGAGTACGGCCTTCAGGCCCTCGAACCGGCGTGGATCACAGCCCGCCAGATCGAGGCTGCCCGTATCGCCATCACCCGGGCCGTCAAGCGTGGGGGCAAGGTGTGGATCAACATCTTCCCGGACAAGCCCGTCACCCAAAAGCCCGCCGAGACCCGGATGGGCTCCGGCAAGGGCAACCCCGAGTTCTGGGTTGCTGTGGTCAAGCCAGGGAGGGTGATGTTCGAGCTGGCGGGTGTCCCCGAGGAGCTGGCCCGGGAGGCGATGCGCAAAGCGAGCCACAAGCTCCCCATCAAGACGCGCTTCGTCAAGAGGGAGGAGATATGAACGCCGACGAACTGCGCGAGCTCACCGGCGAGGAACTCGTCGAGCGCCTCCGGGAGCTGAAGGCGGAGAAGTTCAACCTGCGGTTTCAGCTCGCCACCAACCAGTTGGACAACACCGCCCGGATCAAAGAAGTCAAGAAAGAGATCGCCCGGATCCTCACGGTGATGCGGGAGCGAGAGCTGGAGGGTGGCGAGGCCGTCCTCGAGGAGAGTGCATGATGGTGGATAGCCAGACGAGAAAGCGGCGGAAGGTCCGCGTGGGGGTGGTGGTCTCTGACAAACGCGATAAGACCGTCACCGTCGAGGTGATCAACCTGGTCACCCACCCGCGCTACGACAAGGTCATGCGCCGCCGGGCCCGTTTCCACGCCCACGACGAGAACAACGAGGCCCGGGTCGGGGACACGGTGAGGATCATGGAAACCCGTCCGTTCTCCAAGCAGAAGCGTTGGCGGGTCGTGGACATCGTGGAGCGTGCCAAGTGATCCAGCAGGAGAGCCGACTCAAGGTCGCCGACAACACCGGGGCCCGTGAGGTGCTGTGCATCCGGGTTCTGGGAGGATCATCGCGCCGTTACGCTGGCCTGGGCGATGTCATCGTCGGCACCGTCAAGGAGGCCACGCCTGGCGGCTCGGTGAAGAAGGGGGATGTGGTCAGGGCGGTCGTGGTCCGCACCAGGAAGGAGGCCCGTCGCTCCGACGGTACCTACATCCGATTCGACGACAACGCCTGTGTGCTGATCGACAACAACCGCCAGCCCCGCGGCACCCGCATCTTCGGCCCCGTGGCTCGGGAGCTTCGTGACCAAAGGTTCATGCGCATCGTCTCGCTTGCACCGGAGGTGCTCTGATGATGCCGGCCGAGATTCATTGCCGACCGACTTTGGCCGTTTGGCTCCGACCGTCCCAGGGGCGTTGCGAGCCGGAGGTCACATCTGTGACGTCGCTTCCCCGGTCTGTTCGTCGGCCAAACAGGCGCCGGTCGGTCGGAGCTTCCGCCGCGCTGGAAGTGGAGGTTTGAAGTGAAACTGAAGAAAGGCGACCCGGTGATGGTCATCGCCGGTAAGGACGCCGGCAAGGAGTCCAGGATCATCCACGTCTACCCGGACAAGGGAAAGATCCAAGTTGAGGGCGTCAACGTGGCCAAGCGTCACACCAAGCCGTCAGGCCAGACCATGCAGGGCGGGATCATCGATAAGACGATGCCCATCGACGCTTCGAACGTGATGATCATCTGCGAGAACTGCGGTCCTACCCGGATCTCTCACCGCTTCGACGAAGACGGCACCAAGTACCGGGTGTGCGTCAAGTGTGGAGGTGACCTGTGAGCTACGTGCCGCGACTCAAGGTCAAATACAGCGATGAGGTCGTGCCCAAGCTGATCGAGGAGCTGGGGCTGGAGAACCCGATGCAGGTCCCAACGATCGAAAAGATTGTCCTCAATATGGGTCTCGGTGAGGCCGTTCAGGACAAGAAGGCCGTGGAGGAGGCAGCCGAGGAGCTGGCCCTGATCTCCGGCCAGAGGCCCCGGGTGAACCGGGCACGGAAGTCCATCTCCAACTTCAAGGTCCGCCAGGGGATGCCCATCGGAGTGTCGGTGACCCTGCGCGGACCCCGGATGTGGGAATTCTTCGATCGGCTGCTTTCGGTGGCCATCCCTCGGGTAAGGGACTTCCGAGGGCTGAACCCGAGGGCCTTCGACGGTCACGGCAACTACAGCGTCGGAGCCTCGGAACAGCTGATCTTCCCCGAGATCGACTTCGACCGGGTCACCACAACCCGGGGCTTGAACATCACCATCGTGACCACAGCAACAAACGACGAACACGGCAAGTCGCTGCTCGAGGCCTTCGGATTCCCTTTCCGAAAGGTCGAGAGGGTCGAGGTTTGAGGAGAGCGTGAATGGCTAAGAAATCAATGATCGCAAAGGCCAATAGGAAGCCGAAGTTCAAGGTGAGGGCGTACAACCGCTGCCGCCGCTGCGGCAGAGCCCGGGCCTACCTTCGCGACTTCGGCATGTGCCGCATCTGCGTGCGTGAGCTGGCTTCCAAGGGCGAACTGCCCGGTGTGAGAAAGGCTTCCTGGTGATAATGGTTACCGACCCGATCGCGGACATGCTCACCCGTATCCGCAACGCCGTTGCGGTGGGACACGAGCAGGTGGGCATGCCTTCGTCGAAGATGAAGGCCCGCATCGCCCAGATCCTCCTCGATGAGGGCTTCATCGACCGCTACGAGGTCGTGGGCGATGGACACCACAAGGAGCTTCAGGTCGTTCTCCGCTACGGAGACCGTCGCCAGCCGGCGATCGATGGGCTGCGACGGGTCTCCCGACCCGGCCACCGCGTCTACCGGGGCTCCAAGGAGCTACCCCGCGTCAAGGGCGGGCTCGGCGTGGCGGTGGTCTCCACCAGCCAGGGCCTGATGCCCGACCGGGAGGCGCGGCGTCGCCGGCTTGGAGGCGAGATCATCTGCGAGGTTTGGTGATATGAGTCGTGTTGGAAAGATGCCGGTGACCGTGCCCTCCGGGGTGGAGGTGACGATCGACGGGAGTCGAGTCGCCGTCAAGGGTCCCAAGGGCGAGCTCAGCCGCACCTTCCCCGAACGCATCTCCTTCGTCATGGAGAGCGAGGCGATCACGGTCAGCCGACCCGACGACTCCCGGCAGTCGAAGGCGCTACATGGGCTGAGCCGGGCGCTGCTCCACAACATGGTGGTAGGTGTGTCCGAGGGTTACACCAAGGAACTGGAGATCCAGGGTGTGGGTTACCGCGCCGCTCTCAAGGGCTCCAATATCGAGCTTCAGGTGGGCTTCAGTCACCCGGTCACCGTCGCTCCTCCCGAGGGGGTGACCTTCGAGGTTCCAGAGCCCACCAAGATCAAGGTTTCCGGAATCGACAAGGAGTTGGTGGGTCAGGTGGCCGCCAGCATTCGCAAAGTTCGCCCTCCCGAGCCCTACAAGGGCAAGGGGATCCGGTATTCCGGCGAGTATGTGCGCCGCAAGGCCGGAAAGGCAGGTAAGGCATGAAAGCGACGCGACAGCAGGCGCGATACCGCCGGCACCAGAGGGTACGCAAGCGGGTGCGTGGTACGCCTGAACGTCCCCGCCTGGCGGTGTATCGCAGCAACCGTTACATCTACGCCCAGGTCATCGACGACACCTCAGGGCACACCCTGGCGGCCGCCTCCTCCCAGGAGCCGGAGCTTCGGGGATCGACCCTCAACGTGGCCACCGCCGCCAAGGTGGGTGAGCTGCTCGCCGCCCGGGCCAAAGCGGCCGGAATATCGTCGGTCGTCTTCGATCGGGGCGGATACAAGTATCACGGAAGAATCAAGGCCCTCGCCGACGCCGCTCGCGAGGCTGGACTGGAGTTCTAAATGGCACGAGCGAACGAACAACGCCAGTACGACGAGCGGGTCATCCAGATCAACCGGGTGGCCAAGGTCGTCAAGGGCGGACGCCGCTTCAGCTTCACCGCCCTGGTGGTGGTAGGTGACGGCGCCGGGAAGGTTGCCATCGGATACGGCAAGGCCCGGGAGGTGCCGGCCGCCATCCAGAAGGCGATCGAGATCGCACGCCGGGAGATGGAGACCATCCCCATGGCCGGGCAGACGATCATCCACGAGGTGATAGGCGAATACGGGGCGTCCCGGGTGATCGTCAAGCCCGCTGCTCCCGGTACCGGAGTCATCGCCGGCGGGGCTGTTCGCCAGATCCTCGAAGCCGCAGGCATCAAGGACGCCCTGGCCAAGTCTCTGGGCTCGCCCACACACCTCAATGTGGCCAAGGCAACGATGAACGCCCTGCTGGCCCAGGGCCGCCCAGACGAAGTGGCCAGGCTGCGGGGCAAGCGCGCCGAGGAGATAATTCCTCCGGCGTTGCTGGCCGCCTACAACACCACCGAGTCGCTACGCGCCCGTCCGGAATCGAGCTGAGGTAGGTCATGGCGAAAGCGAAGACCAAGACGTTGAAGGTGACCCTGAAGAAGTCGCTGATCGGTCAAAAGCCGAAGACTCGCGCCACCGTCGAGGGGCTCGGCCTCCGCAAGATCAACCAGACGGTGGAGAAGCCGGACTCGCCGAGCCTGCGGGGGATGCTGCACAAGGTCAAACACCTCGTCGAGGTGGAGGAGAACTGATGAGTGAAGAGAAGAAGTTGAAGCTTCACCACCTCGCCCCGGCTCCAGGGGCGAAGAAGAAGAAGATCCGCGTTGGACGCGGCGAGGGCGGTCGCCGGGGTAAGACGGCCGGGCGGGGCACGAAGGGCCTCAAGGCTCGGAGCAGCCTCCGTCCCGGCTTCGAAGGCGGTCAGACTCCCCTGGCGATGCGTCTCCCCAAGCTGAAGGGGTTCAAGAACCCCAACAAGGAGGAGTTCGCCATCGTCAACATCGCCACCCTCGAGGTCTTCGAGGCGGGCACGGTGGTCACACCGGAGCTGCTGCGTGAGCGGGGACTCATTCGCCACCGGGGTCGGGTGAAGGTGCTGGCCGAAGGCGACATCGACCGCGCCCTCACCGTCAGGGCCCATGCCTTCTCCGCCTCGGCCCGTGCCAAGATCGAAGGTGCGGGAGGTAGCGCCGAGGTCATAGAAGAATGAAGACCCGCCGGCGGGTGAACCGAATCCCCCATCCTCCACAGAGCTGAATCTTCACCATGCTTTCCATCTACCGCAACATGTTCAAGATCCCCGACCTCCGGGCGAAGATCCTCTTCACCCTGGCCATGTTCGGGGTCTACCGGCTGGGTGCGACGATCCCCGTTCCGGGCATAGACCTTGATGCGGTCCGGCTATTCCAGAGCCAACAGCAAGCCGGTGGTATCTATGGTCTCCTCAACCTCTTTTCTGGCGGAGCGCTGGAGCAGTTCTCCGTTTTCGCTCTGGGGATCATCCCTTACATCACTGCCTCCATCATCATGCAGCTTCTCACCGTGGTGATTCCCAAGCTTCAGGCGCTTCAGGAGGAAGGAGAGTCAGGACGGAAGGTCATCACCCAGTGGACCCGCTACATGACGGTGGTGCTGGCCCTGATCCAATCCACCGGCTTCACGTTCCTCTTCCACTCGGGGAGGTTCACCAATGGGATCGACCTGATCCCCAACTACACCCCGGGGCGGGTTCTCCTCATCGTGCTGACGATGACGGCCGGTACCGCCATGGTGATGTGGCTCGGTGAGTTGATCACCCAAAGGGGCGTCGGCAACGGGATGTCACTGATCATCTTCGTTTCGATCCTCAGTCAGTTCCCCTTCATCTTCGGCCAAATCTGGGGCCAGACCGTGGCCGCGGGACTACCCATGCGCTTTGTGGTGATCATGGCGGTCTTTCTGTTCATGGTCGCGGCGATCATCTACGTCGACCAGGGTCAGCGACGGATCCCGATCCAGTTCGCCAAGAGGGTTCGGGGCCGCCGGGTCCTCGGTGGTCAGTCCACCTACATCCCCCTCAAGGTGAACACGGCTGGGGTGATCCCGGTGATCTTCGCCACTTCGGTGCTGCTTATCCCGCCGCTCATCATCACCGCCATACCTTCCAACGCCGCCTGGATTCAGGCGGTCTTCCGGTGGATCGATCAGAACCTGGGCGGGGGGTCCTTCGGAGTTTCGGGATTCGGGGTGAGCTGGTGGTACATCGCCATTCTCTTCGGCCTGATCGTCTTTTTCACCTACTTCTATACCGCCATCCAGTTCGACCCGGAGCAGCAGGCGGAGATGATCCAACGTCAGGGAGGGTTCATTCCCGGTGTCCGTCCCGGAAGGCAGACGGCCAAGCACTTGTCCTTCATTCTCAACCGGATCACCCTGCCCGGATCCATTTTCCTAGCCACCATTTCCGTGCTACCGGCGATCGCTGCTGTCATATGGAACATCGCCATCTCCTTCTCCGGAGTGTCGATCCTGATCGTGGTTGGGGTGGCACTGGAGACGATGAAACAGATCGAGTCCCAGCTCACCATGCGTAACTACGAGGGGATCCTCACGTGAACACCGTTGCGTGTGCAGGGGCGCCGTCCACGGCGGCACCCCTGCACACGCTCGAAAGGGCCGGGCGGTGAGGCTGCTTTTCATCGGGCCTCCGGGCGCCGGCAAGGGAACCCAGGCGTCCCGGGTCGCCGAACGGCTGGGCATCCCCCACATCTCCACCGGGGAGATGTTCCGAGACCACGTCGCCCGAGGAACTGAGCTAGGGAAAAGGGTCGAGGCAATCATGGCCGCCGGCGACTACGTACCCGACGAGATCACCGTGGAGATGCTGAGGCAGCGTCTCGCCCAGCCCGATGCCACTAGGGGATTCATCCTGGATGGTTTTCCCCGCACTGTGGGCCAGGTCCGCTCCCTCGACGAGTTGATCGGCGAAGGCGGGCTCGACCGGGTGGTCATCTTCGAAGTCGACGACGACGAACTTCTCTCCCGCATGCTGGCCAGGGGGCGGGCGGACGACACCGCGGAGACGATCAGGAAGCGGTTCCAGGTCTATCGCGAGCAGACCCAGCCCCTCATCGACATCTACGAGGAGAGAGGCGTAGCCACCACAGTCAACGGAACCGGGGAGTTGGAAGAGGTGACCCAGCGGATCCTTGCCCTCCTTGACGCCGAGGACCCTGCCGGGGTGGCCGAGAACCCTCGATGATCACGATCAAGAGCCGGCGGGAGTTCGCCAAGATGGCCCGAGCGGGAGCCGCAGTGGCCGCGGTTCACCGTGCCGTCGCCGAGACAGCCCGTCCCGGGGTGAGCCTCGCCGAGTTGGATGAGATCGGGGCCAAGGTCATCGCCGACCACGGCTGCACCTCCTCGTTCCTCGGCTACCTCGGTTCCTACCCGGCCGCCCTCTGCCTCTCACCCAACGACGTGATCGTTCATGGCATCCCCGACGACTACCGGCTCCGCGAAGGAGACATCCTCTCCGTCGACGCCGGCGCCATCTACGAGGGGTTCCATGGTGATGCCGCCTTCACTATGGGGATCGGTGAGATTTCACCGGAGGCGAAGACGCTCATCGACGTGACCGAGGATGCGATGTGGGCAGGGATCCGTCAGGTGCGTAAGGGTGGTCGCTTGGGGGACATCGGTGCCGCCATCCAGGAGGTCGGCGAGGCTCGCGGTTACGGCGTGGTCAAGGAGTACGTGGGGCACGGGATCGGCAGGGAGATGCACGAGGAGCCCCAGGTGCCCAACTACGGGGAACGGGGGAAAGGACTGAAGCTGAGGGTGGGGATGGCGCTCTGCATCGAGCCGATGTTCAACGTGGGTACCCGCTTCACCAAGGTGGACCCCGACGGTTGGACGGTCCGCACCGAAGACGGGAGCCTCTCGGCCCACTGGGAGCACACCGTTGCTATAACCCCTGACGGGACGATGGTGTTCACCGCCGGCGACGAGCCTATCCCGGTGGAGGCCGAGGAGGCTTCGGTCAACCGACCTCGGTGAGCCAGCCGTAGCGATCAGGGTTCTTGCCCACATGGAGACTGATTAGCTCCTCGCGGAGCCGCAACGTGTTCGGCCCCGTCTCGCCCGTTCCAACGTCGATGTCGACGCCGTTGTGTACCAGGGTTCCCACAGGAGCGAGCACGGCCGCCGTTCCCGATAGGGCCGCCTCCGCGTTGGGCCTTCGGGCCCACTCCAGAATCTCTTCAACCCCCAGCTCCCGTTCCTCGATCTCGTAGCCGAGATCCATCCCGATCCTCAGTATGGAGTCGCGGGTGACGCCATGGAGAAAGGACTCGGAGAGGGCCGGGGTGACGATGCGCCGGTCGTCGATGAGGAGGAAATTGGTCGCCCCCGTTTCTTGGACGATGCCCGCGGGAACGAACAGCACCTGGTCGACCCCCCACTGCTCTCTCGCCCGCATGATCACACTGAGGGCCATGGCGTAGTTGGCCCCGGACTTGACCATGCCGAACTGGGGAGTGGTGCGAGGTCGGTCCGTTTCGACGGCTATGCGTAGGGGTCTGATCCCACCGGCGAAGTAGTCGCCAACGGGACTGCAGATCACGAAGAGGAGAGCCTCGGGTGAGGGAGCCGCCGCGGCGCCGATGTCGACCACCGTGCCGAGCAGGGTGGGCCGGACGTAGAGAGAGCCGGGGGGGTCGGGCACCGCGGCAACATTCGCCGAGACGACTCGCATGATCATCTCAGACAACAGCGCGGTGGGGGGCATCGGGAGGTGAAGCACCTGGGCCGAGCGCTGCATGCGTTCGACGTTCCGATCCATCCGGAACAACCGGACCACCCCGTCGATCCCGCGGTGGGCCTTGAGGCCTTCGAAACAGGAGGAGCCGTAGTGGAGAGCATGGGCGCCGGGATGCAGCTGAAGAGGCTCGAGCGGACGCAGCTCCGGCTCGCCCCACCGGTCGTCTTCGAACAGCACCGAAGACATCATGTCGGCGAAGGCCGTTCCGAAAGCGGGTGGCGGGTTCATGATTTTCCTAGGACCTCCTGGCCCATCGGCGTTTGGTCGGGGCAGGATATCCACATTGGACGCCGAGCGGTATCCTGGTTAGGTTCGACCTCGACATTGGCCTGTCGACAGATTTGGGCATGTCCCCCAGCAGGGGCTAGTATCGTCTGGTCCTCACCGCCTCTTCTGTGGCCGAAGAGCGGTTTCAGCCAGGGCACCGTCGCCTGCAACCACTACCCATGCCGGTTGCGAATGTCGGTGGCCTGGCAAAGCTCGCGCCCTCAGGGTGCTGGCCGGACTACTGGAGATGAAATGAAGGTAAGACCTTCCACAAAGAAGATGTGCGAAAAGTGTCGGATCATCCGGCGGCGAGGCCGCGTCTGGGTGATCTGCCCGAACCCTCGACACAAGCAGCGTCAGGGGTGATCTGAATGGCTCGTATCGCCGGAGTCGACCTTCCCCGGGACAAGAGGCTGGAGGTCGCCCTCACCTACATCTACGGGGTCGGGCCCACCAGGGCCAGGGAGATCCTCGCCGCCACCGGTGTCGACGGTGACACCCGAGTACGGCAACTCACCGACGACGAGGTGGCCCAGATCCGCCGCTACATCGAGAACAACTACAAGGTCGAAGGTGACCTGCGGCGCGAGGTGCAGCAGAACATCAAACGGAAGATCGAGATCGGCTGCTACCAGGGCATCCGCCATCGTCGTGGCCTTCCTGTGCGGGGACAGCGGACCCACACCAACGCCCGCTCCCGCAAGGGCCGCCGGGTGGCCATCGCCGGCAAGAAAAAAGTGAAGAAGTAGGAGTCGAGGGTTGGCAAAGCAACAGAGCACCAAAAGAGTCCGCCGTCGGGAGCGCAAGAACATTGCCCACGCCGTGGCTCACATCAAGGCCAGCTTCAACAATACGATCATCAACATCGCCGACCTCCAGGGCAACACCATCGTGTGGACCTCGGGCGGTTCCGTGGGTTTTAAGGGTTCCCGCAAATCCACTCCCTACGCCGCTCAAGTAGCGGCCGAGGAGGCGGCTCGCCGCGCCGGAGAGCACGGCGTTCGGAAGCTCGACGTGATCGTGAGCGGTACCGGTTCGGGGAGGGACACCGCAGTCAGGACCCTCCAGAATATGGGCATGGAGATCACCGGTGTCAAGGATGTGACTCCCATTCCCCACAACGGCTGTCGTCCCAAGAAGAGGCGGAGGGGCTGAGTCATGGCTCGTTACACAGGACCCCGTCACCGCGCCTGCCGCCGGGCCCGCACCCCCCTGTGCCAGTCGAAGAAATGCCCCGTCGATCGGCGTCCTTATCCCCCCGGGGAGCACGGTCGCGGTCGCATCCGTGAGAGTGACTACCTGGTCCAGCTCCGGGAGAAGCAGAAGCTGCGTGCCATGTACGGCGTGCTGGAGAAGCAATTCCGTCGCTATTACAAGGAGGCGGCCCGCCGTCCGGGAATCACCGGTGAGAACCTGTTGCAGATCCTCGAGCAGCGTCTCGACAACGTGGTGTGGCGTTCCGGGTTGGCTGCCACGCGTCCCCAGGCCCGGCAGATGGTCAACCATGGCCACTTCCTCGTCAACGGAAGGAAGGTGGACATCCCCTCCTACCAGGTCAAGCCTGGCGACGTGGTGACGGTCAAAGAACGCAGCCGCGACCTCATCGTCATCCAGCACGCCATCGACACCCAGGCCCGTCCCGTGCCGGAGTGGATGGACGTCGACCTCGAAGCCCGCAAGATAATGATTCTCGATCGGCCCCGACGGGACCAGATCGACACCGACATCAACGAGCAATTGATCGTTGAGCTCTACTCGAAGTGAGGTAATGCCTTGTTGATCGTTCAGCGCCCCCAGATCGAAGAGGAAGTTCTCTCCGCGACCCGTTCCCGGATCTTTGTCGAGCCCCTAGAGCCGGGCTTCGGCTACACGCTGGGCAACACGCTGCGGCGCACCCTGCTGTCCCGTATACCCGGTTCAGCCATCACCTCGATCCAGATCGAGGGTGTCCAGCATGAGTTCTCCACCATCCCCGGCGTGGTGGAGGATGTGGTGGAGGTCATTCTCAACCTCAAGCGAGTGGTCATCCGGATGGACGGCCACGACGAGCAGACCCTCTACTTGTCGGCCAAGGGCGCCGGTGAGGTGAAGGCCGGGGATCTCAAGATGCCCGCCGGCGTCGAGGTGGTCAACCCCGACGCTCACATAGCCACCCTGAGCGCCTCCGGCCGGCTGGAGATGGAACTCGTTGTCGGCCCGGGTGTGGGTTACCGCACCGCCGACCAGAACGAAGGCATGAGCTCGGCGATAGGGATCATTCCCATCGATTCGATTTTCTCCCCTGTGCGCCGGGTCTCCTACCGGGTGGAGAGCACTCAGGTGGGTCAGATGACCAACTTCGACCGCCTGGTCCTCGACGTGGAGACCAACGGAGCGATCGCCCCCAAGGAGGCGGTGTCCTCGGCGGGCAAGACCCTCGGTGAGCTGATGAAGCTTTTCGCCGAGATCGGCGAAGGCCAGGGTCTGGAACTGGGGGACATCGAGCCCGAGATCACCGGCTCTCCCGATCTGGAGCTGCCCATCGAAGCCCTTGACCTCTCCGAACGCCCCCGTAACTGCCTGCGACGGGCGCAGATCAAGACTGTGGGTGAGCTGGTTGAGCGCACCTCCGACGACCTGTTGAATATCACCAACTTCGGCCAGAAGAGCCTCGACGAGGTGATCGCCAAGCTCGACGAGCTGGGCCTGAGCCTCGCCGATGCGCCTTCGGCGGGAGCCTCCTGATGCCCAGACCCCGCAAGGGCCCGAGCCTCGGGGGGTCTCCTTCCCATGAGAAGGCGATCCTGGCCAACCTGGCCACCGATCTGTTCATCTACGAGCGGATCACCACCACCGTGTCCAAGGCCAAGGCGGTGCGGCCCGTGGCGGAGAAGCTGATCACGAAGGCACGTCGCGGTGACCTTCACTCCCGTCGTCAGGTAATGAAAATCATCACCGACAAAGAGGCGGTGGCCAAACTCTTCGATGTGGTGGCTCCCCGCTACGCGGATCGTCCCGGTGGCTACACCCGGATCACGAAATTGGGTCCCCGTCGCGGCGACGCCGCCGAAGAAGCCGTCATCGAACTGGTCTAACCGCGAACCTAATGCACCAGGGTCCGGATGTGGGCCCCTCGGCGTACAGATAGCCATACAGCCGCCCCTCGGCTTCGGCCGGACCCTCACCTTGCCAGGAGGGCAAAGCCCACTCCCAGAAGGATCATGACCACTCCGCTGATCAGGGCATGGGCAGGAGTGGACCGTCCCGGCAGCCAGCGTGAAGCGACGATGTCGTCGCTGTAGGCGATCGCCCCCAGGATCACCACCAGGGCTCCGAGGATGAACAGCACCATCGAAGCCAGGCCCGGGAAGATCAGCGCCAAGACGAACAGTATGAAAAGGACCGCCGCCATGCCCCGGGTGAACGCCCACGAAGGGAGCAGGGCGCCGGCTTTGTCCTCGGCGAAGGCGAGGCCGTTGTCGAGTATCCGCAGGAACCGCTCCTTGAAGGACTCCTCTCCCTCGGGTTTCTCGACTCGCATCGTCCTCGACCTGGTGGGGGGAGGCTCTGCCTCAGGCTCGGGCACCACAGGGGGCTCCGAACCGGTCTCGAGAGCCTCTGGTTCGTCCGTTGCCGGAGCTTCGGGCTCGGAGGGGAGGGCTGGCTCAGGTTGAGCCGTCGCAGCTGGAGCGGGCTCGGATGCCAACGGCTGCTGCGGCCCCGCCGGTGGAGCTGGCTCCTGGACAGGAGTTGGGACCTCGGTTGCCTCCACTGTCTCAGCCCGCTTTGCCTTCCGGGAACGCTTCTCCTTCTTGCCTCGCCTCCTGTGGCTCTTGGCTTTCAACAGGCTGGATAGCTCGGCCTGAAAGGGAGCCACGTTGTCGAAGTCGAGGATGACCGTGTCGCCTTCAGCGGTCATCCGATAGCCGGAGCCGGTGGGCTCCAACTCGATGTCGCTGAGCGCCCACCGCCCGATTTCATGTCCTCCGGCATTGATCTCGAGGTTGCCGTCTTCGAGGGTCAGCCTTGCAGGCAGACCTTGACGATCTCCGACTGTCCTCAAGGAGACGTTGTAGCTAGTCATGATCAATTGACTATCGGCCCGTAAGGGCGGCGGGCGTACCCCCTTTCTGTTCCTCCAATCTAACCGCGGGGGATCTGGATCCGGGTCGTCTTCTCTTAGTCCTCCGTTAGCCTGATCGAGGTGAGCATCCCCCGCTACATCGACTTCGACCGCGCCACCTGGTCGCGGCTGCGGGCGAACACGCCTCTGACACTCACCGAGGCGGACATCGAGAAGCTTCGTGGTATCAACGTCCTCCTGGACGTGGAGATGGTCCAGGACACGTTCCTACCCCTGTCCCGGCTCCTCAACCTTCACTTTCAAGGAAGCCGTCAGCTCGCCTCGGTCACCGACACCTTCTTGGGAACCCCGCCTCGGCCGGTTCCCTTCGTTATCGGCATCGCCGGATCGGTGGCGGTAGGCAAGTCGACCATCTCCCGGGTCCTCCAGGCTCTCCTCGCCCGCTGGCCGCACCATCCCCGGGTTGATCTGGTGACCACCGATGCCTTCCTCTACCCCAATGCGGTGCTGGAGGAGCGGGGGCTCATGGACCGTAAGGGCTTCCCCGAAAGCTACAACCGCAGGTCCCTGCTGGAGTTCGTCAGCCGGATAAAGGCCGGCGAAGACCACCTGGTGGTCCCCGTCTACTCCCATGTCCGGTACGACATCGTGCCGGGCGAGACCCGGATGGTGGGCCAGCCGGACATCCTCATCATCGAAGGCCTCAACGTTCTCCAAGCTGGGGAAACGGGCGCATTCGTCTCCGACTATTTCGACTTCTCCATTTTCGTTGACGCCGACCCAGAGGACATCAGGAAGTGGTACGTGGACCGGTTCCTCACCCTGAAGCGGACCGCCTTCACCCAGCCCGACGCCTACTTCCGGCGCTACGCCGAGCTGTCCGACGAGGAGGCGGTCGCCGTTGCTTCGGACATCTGGGAGCGGATCAACCTGGTGAACCTCCTCGAGAACATCCTCCCTACGCGAGATCGGGCCACTCTCATCCTGGAAAAGGACAGAGATCACGTCGTGCAGCGGGTGCGGCTGCGCCGTTAGGTACCCTGCCCGCCCGTGACCAAGATGCTGACCCGCGCCGCTCGGGCGGCGATCCTCGACCGCAGAGCCTTCACCGAGGCCTTCTTCGACGACGATGCCGTCGCCGACGGTGCGATCCTCGTTGCCCTGGTGGGTGCCGCGGTCTATGTGGGGATTCGCGCCTTCCACGGTGTCCTCTCCTTCTTCTCCCTGGGGGGTCTTCTCCAGGCGCTGATCGGATCGGTGGCCTCGTGGCTGATCCTGGCCTTCGCCACCTGGTTCGCCGCCAGTCGCCTCTTCGGCTCCTCCAACCGGCCTCAGACCATGATCGGTCAGCACGGCCTCGCCCCCCTGCCCCTGCTCCTGGAGATCTTTGGAGGCCTGGCAGGAGCTGTGGCCCTCATCTGGTACCTGGTGATCCTGGTGGCGGCCACCAGGGAGGCTTCGGATCTTCCCCTGCGACCCGCGGCAGTCTCGGTGTTGATCGGATTCGCCGCTGCGGCCATCATCCGGGCGCTTCTGGGGGTCCCCTTCGCCATCTTCGGCACCCTGTTTTGATGCCCACCTACCGGCTCGACATCGCCTACGACGGGTCGGGTTTCCGGGGGTGGGCCCGTCAGGAGAACCAGCGCACCGTCCAGGGGGAGCTGGAGAAGGCCCTGCTCACCCTCCTTGGCGCTCCCATCGATATCGCAGTGGCGGGCCGCACCGACGCCGGCGTCCACGCCCGGGGTCAGGTGGCGTCGTTCCCCTATGGCGAGGAGATCGACACCGAGAAGTTGCGCCGGTCGCTGAACGGCCTCGTGGGACCCGAGATCGCGGTGATGGCCCTCACCGTGGCCGAGGAGGGCTTCCACGCCCGCTTCTCCGCCCGGTGGCGCCGCTACCGGTATCTCATCGATGTCGGACCTGCCCCCGACCCCCTCGCCAGGCACTTCGCCTGGTACGTAAGCCGTGACCTGAACTTCGCCGCCATGGCCGGAGTGGCGAGCGCGTTCGTCGGGGAGCACGACTTCAGCTCCTTCTGCCGGTCGGTGGAGGGCCGGAGCAACGTACGGCGAGTCGAGGAGTCTCAGTGGCGGGAACGGGACGGCTTCTACGAGTTCTGGATAAGGGCCAATGCCTTTTGCCATCAGATGGTCCGTTCGCTGGTGGGCTACTGCTACGACGTCGGGCGAGGTTTCGCCGATCCGTCCCGGGTGGAGGAAGTCATTGAGGGTGAAGACCGTTCGCTGGTGTCCACCGTCGCCCCGCCCCACGGCCTGACGCTCTGGGAAGTGGGCTACTGAGGCGAGGCGCTGCTCACGGTCACACCAACCATTGGGAGAGTCGTTCCCGAATGAGGGCAGCATGGTCGGGGTCACGGGTCTCCACGGAGACCTCGATCTCCACCTTCCCGAAGGGCAGCCCGAAACCCTCCCGGTGATGCTCCACCTGGACGACGTTGGCTCCCGCCTCAGCGATCAGGTCAAGGGCCTTGGCCAGGCTTCCCGGCTGATCCACCATCACCAGGGTGTACTTGGCGAAACGGCCCGAGGCCTCGAGACCGTGGCGGACGGCCTTCCCCAAGAGCAGCAAGTCGATATTGCCGCCGGAGAGGACGATGCAGGTGGGGTCAGGGGCGTCGTCGGGGATCATCTCGGTCATCAGCGTGGCCACTCCCACCGCCGCTGCCGGCTCCACCAACAGCTTGGACCTTTCCAGGATCAGGGTGAGGGCCGAGGTCGTCTGCTCATCGTTCACCGCCAACAGGTCCGAGACGTGGGTTTCGATGATCTCCCACACCAGATCGGAGGGCACCGACACGGCGATCCCATCGGCGACGGTGGGCAACCCCCGGGGGAACTCGCGGACGAGCTCACCGCGCCGTCGGCTCTCCGTGTAGACCGAGGCGGCTTCGATCTCCACTCCGAGCACACGAACCTCTGGCTTCTCAGAGTGGATGGCCAGAGCCGAACCCGCCAGGAGACCGCCCCCGCCCGTGGGAATGACGACCGTGCCCACCTCCGGTAGCTGTTCGACGATTTCGAGCCCCAACGTTCCTTGGCCGGCGATCACCAGGGGGTCGTCGTAGGGGTGGATGAAACGGGCTCCGGTCTCCTCGGCGAAGGCCCGGGCGGCTTCCACGGCGTCGGCGAGGGACTTGCCCACCAGCCTCACGGTCGCTCCGTAGTCGCCGGTGGCTTTCACTTTGGGGATGGGAGCGGCTTCGGGCATGAACACCGCACAGGGTGAGCCGGCGAAGGCCGCGGCCAAGGCCACCCCCTGGGCGTGGTTGCCGGCCGAGGCGGCCACGACCGGTCTTCCGTCCAGCCTGGTCAGGACGTTCAGGGCGCCGCGAATCTTGAACGAGCCGGTGCGCTGCATGTTCTCCGCCTTGAGGAAGACCTCCCTTCCGGTGAGGCGCGAAAAAGAATGCGAACGCAGCATCGGAGTTGTAGTTACCCGACCCTGGAAGTGCCCTCGGGCCTGGTGAATGTCGTCTGATGTGATCATGGTTTCGATTGGCCTTGCCGTGGTCCAGGCCGTAGCATATGTGCTGGTTCCTTCGGAACCCGTTTCCCCAAACAGCGTCCCGTGCCTCACTCTGTGCGAGGATGACCTCTGATGAATGTGAACAAGACTTACTCGCCCAAGCCGAGCGACATCGAACGCCAGTGGCACGTGGTGGACGCCGCCAACCTACCCCTGGGCCGTCTCGCTTCGGAAGTGGCCCAGATCCTTCGTGGCAAGCACAAGCCGATCTACAGCCCCCACATCGACTGCGGTGACTTCGTGATCGTGGTCAACGCCGACAAGGTGGCGGTGACGTCGGGCAAGAGCAAGAACAAGATCTACTACCGCCACTCGGGTTATCCGGGTGGAATCAAGGCGGAGACCTTCGAGTCGCTCCGTGACAGGAGACCGGAGGCCATCGTGGAGCGGGCCGTACGGGGGATGCTTCCCAAGAACCGTCTCGGCCGCAAGATGATCAAGAAGCTGAAGGTGTATGCCGGGCCCGACCATCCCCACCAGGCCCAGAAGCCCCAGCCCCTTGAGCTGAACATCCGAAAGGTGGAAGTCTGATGCCGGAAACGATCGCACGGGCCACTGGTCGTCGGAAGGAGTCCGTGGCGCGGGTCCGACTCTTGGAGGGCTCCGGTCAGGTGACCCTCAACGGACGTCCGCTGGAGGACTACTTTCCCACCATGGCCGCCAGACTCCGGGTCATGGAGCCGTTGACCATCACCCAGAGCCAGGGCCGGTTCGACATCGTCGCCAAGCTGGAAGGGGGAGGGGCCACCGGCCAGGCCGATGCCCTACGTCTTGGAATCGCCCGGGCCCTGTTGGAGGTGGATCCGGAGCTGCGTCCCGTCCTCAAGAAGGCGGGCATGCTCACCCGTGACGCTCGTGTCGTGGAGTCCAAGAAGTACGGGCTGCGCAAGGCGCGCCGGGCCCCCCAGTACACGAAGCGTTAGATGTCCGACCTCCGTCGTCTTCTCGACGATGGGAAGCCCATCTTCGGCACCGACGGGGTCCGGGGGGAGGCCGGCTCCGAACTGACTCCCGAGCTGGCGCTGGCCATCGGCCGTGCCGCCGGGTCCTATCTACGCGGTGGGCCCGTCGTGGTGGGATCTGACACCCGCCGTTCGGGCTCGATGCTGTCCTCCGCGCTCCAGGCTGGGTTCCACGCCGCCGGGATCGACACCGTCGACGTGGGCGTCCTTCCTTCAGGCGGGATCAGCTATCTGACCCAGTCCAGCGGAGCGACGATGGGAGCGGTGGTGTCGGCGTCGCACAACCCGGCGACGGACAACGGGATCAAGCTGCTGGCTGCCCGGGGCACCAAGCTCCCCGATGAGGCGGAGCGTGAGATCGAAAACCGCCTCCGATCTGCCGGCTACAGCTCGGCGGTGGAAGCGGCGATCGGGTTCCGCCGTGAGGACCCTGATGCCTTCGGCCGCTACATCGACCACCTGGTGGCCGCCGCCCGGTACTCGCTCACCGGGCTCTCCCTTGCCCTCGACTGCGCCCATGGCGCTGCCTACCGGGCGGCCCCCGAGCTGTTCCGGCGCCTCAAGGCCGACGTGAAGGTCTATTTCGCTGAGCCCGACGGGACCAACATCAACGCGGGCTGCGGTGCCACCAATCCGTCCGAGCTCGCCTCTCGCTGCAACGGTCGTATCGGCCTCGCCTTCGACGGGGACGCCGACCGTCTCATCGCTGTCGACGAGGACGGGAAGGTCGCCAACGGCGACGTGATCATGGCGATCATCGCCCGCTACCTCAAGGCCCAGGGGAAGCTGAAGAAGAACCTGGTCGTGACCACGGTCATGGCCAACCTCGGGTTCCGCAAGGCCATGGCCGAAGCCGGTGTCGAAGTGGTGGAGACCAAAGTGGGCGACCGTTACGTCATGGAGGCCCTGATCGAGAGGCGAGGGATGCTGGGCGGAGAGCAGTCGGGTCACATAATCTTCACCGACCTCGCCCAGACCGGCGACGGGCTGCTGACCGCGGTTCAGCTCCTCAACGTCGTCGCCGGGACCGGCAGGGAGCTGCGCCAGCTCCGGGCGGAGGCGATCACCGAATACCCGCAGGTGCTGACCAACGTTGAGGTGGATCGTCGCTCCGATCTGGATCGAGCCGACCAGCTCTGGGAGGAGGTCAAGGAGGTGGAGGAGGCGCTCGGCGGCGAAGGGAGGGTCCTAGTCAGAGCTTCAGGAACAGAGCCTCTGATACGAATAATGGTGGAGGCCCCTACCCAAGAGGCCGCCGAGAGGTACGCTGAACGTCTCGCTTCGGCGACAAGACTCTGGCTAGGAAAGGAGTGAGGACCGGACTGGACGTGGTGTGACAACGAAAGTGCGAAGCGCCTGGCCTCGCCCCAGCGGCGAGGTGACGAGGAGGAAGGTGATCGAGAGATTCGGCGGATGCCTTCCCGGCCCACCCCGGTCGTGACGTGAAGGAGGAAAACCCGGGAGCGATCCCGGAACAGAGGCCTTCACGGTGGGAGTCCGGTGCTGCCACCGGCTGTTGTCGCACGCGATCAGGTCGCGCCCCGCGGAGAGGAAAGGACTGCTCATGTGCGGAATAGTCGGTTACGTGGGACCCAGGCCGGTGGTGGATCTGCTGCTGCCCGGGCTGGCCCATCTCGAGTACCGGGGCTACGACTCGGCGGGTATCGCCCTCAACCACGCTGGTCGAATAGGTGTGATCAAGAGCGCCGGGCGGATCGCCGACCTGGTGAATGCGGTCTCCGCGACGGGTCCCCATGAGGCCGTCTCCGGCATCGGGCACACTCGGTGGGCGACGCACGGGCCTCCCACTGTGGGCAACGCCCACCCCCACGTCGACTGCGCCGGGGATGTGGTGGTGGCTCACAACGGGATCATCGAGAACTGGGCTGAGCTGAAGGCCAAGCTGGTTGATGCCGGCCACGAGTTCGCCAGCGACACCGACACAGAGGTGGTGGCACACCTGATCGAGGAGCTGGCCGCCCTCGACCTGGTTGAAGCGGTGCGTCAGGTGATGAACCAGGCGGAGGGAGCCCTTGCCCTGGCGGTCATGCGGAAGTCGGATCCGGATGTGGTCGTGGGAGCCCGGAGGGGCTCACCGCTGGTGGTGGGCAGGGGAGAAGGGGAGAACTTCCTGGCCTCGGACATCCCCGCCTTCCTGGAGCACACCCGGGAGATGCTGGTGGTCGAGGACGACCGGGTGGTGGAGCTGCGCTCCGATTCGGTGCGGATCTTCGATCTGAGTGGCGAAGAGGTGGAGCCGAAACAGCGGACCGTGGACTGGGATCTTGAGGCGGCGGAGAAGGGAGGTTTTCCCACTTTCATGCTCAAGGAGATACACGAGCAACCTCGGGCGATCGCCGACACCCTGGCCGGGCGGTTGACCCCCACCGGGGCCGTGGCCTTGGAGGAGATGGAGATCGATGAGGACCTGCTGCGCAGGATCGACAAGGTGTTCGTCGTGGCCTGCGGAACCTCCTATCACGCGGCGATGATGGCCAAATACGCCATCGAGCGCTGGACCAGACTCCCGGTAGAGATCGACATCGCCTCAGAGTTCCGCTACCGGGACCCGGTTCTGGACGACCATTCCCTGGTGGTGGGGATCAGCCAGTCCGGGGAGACCATCGACACCCTGGCCGCCATCCGCTACGCCAAGTCCCAAGGCTCACCGGTGATTGGGGTGAGCAATGTGGTCGACTCCGCGCTGGCCCGGGAGTCCGACGCCGTGCTCTACACCCGGGCCGGACCCGAGATCGGGGTAGCGGCCACCAAGACCTTTACCACCCAGCTGGTGGCGATGATGCTTCTCGCCCTCTACATGGCCCAGGTGAGGGGGACCATGGACGCCGGTTCCATCGCCCTGCTGGTGCGGGACCTGGCCAATCTCCCCGAGAGGGTCGAACGGACCCTTGCGGCCTCGGAGGCCGTCCGCCGTCTGACCGACGGGTGGAGCGATGTCCGTGACTACTTCTTCCTCGGACGCTCCGGCGACTTCCCGGTGGCGATGGAGGGGGCACTGAAGCTGAAGGAGATCGCCTACGTGCGCGCCGAGGGGTATCCAGCCGGGGAGATGAAACATGGCCCCATCGCCCTCATAGAAGAGGGAGTGGTGGTGGTGGGAGTCGCCACCGACAGTCACGTTCGCTCCAAGACCCTCTCCAACTTGGAGGAGATGAAGGCTCGCGGAGGGACGATCGTTCTCGTCGTTGAAGAGAACGACGAGGTCGGGGAGGTGGCCGACCATGTGATCCGGGTGCCCTCGGGGCCGGACCTGTTGTGCTCGGTGACCTCCGTGGTGCCTCTACAGCTCCTCGCCTATCACGTGGCCAGCGCTCGCGGCCTCGACGTGGACAAACCCCGCAACCTGGCGAAGACGGTGACCGTGGAGTGAGGAGCGCTTCTAGGCTCCCCAGAATGGAGATCCTGGGCCTCGGCGTCGACCTGGCCGACATCGACCGCATCGGACGGGTGCTGGACAAGTACCCCCGTTTCGCCGAGAGGTGCTTCACCGACCACGAGCGGGAGTACGCCTTCCGTTTCGCCCGTCCCGAGCGCCGTCTCGCCGCCCGCTTCGCCGGGAAGGAGGCGGTGATGAAGTCCCTTGGCACCGGCTGGCGGCGTATCCGCTGGAGAGACATCGAGATCACCGGCGGTGGCAAGCCCACCGTGAGGATGAGCGGTACCGCGGCCCGCCGTGCCGAGCTCCTTGGGGTCACCGAGGTGCTGGTGACCATCACCCACACCGACCGGTCCGCCCTGGTGATGGCGGTCGCCGTGGGGGAGCACTGAACGCCGTAACCTTTGGATCGTGAAACCCGTATTGACCGCTTCCGAGTATCGGCGGGTCGACCAGGCCTACGAGGGGGATCTGATCGCCGCCATGGACAAAGCGGGCTATGCAGTGGCCCTCGCCGCCGCCCGGGCGGGAGCCGGCTACGGCAGACGCGTCGTCGTCCTAGCCGGTCCGGGCAACAACGGCGGCGACGGATATGTGGCTGCCCGCTACCTGAGGCAGCGGGGCGCCGACGTGGAGGTCCAGGCTCTGCGGCTTCCGAAGTCTCCCGAAGCCGTCGACGCCGCCGCCAAGGCCCGAGAGGTCGGGGTCCGTCTGACCGAATTGGGACCTACCCGCCGGGCCGATGTCGTGATCGACGCCCTCTTCGGCGGGGGCGGACGTCCCGGGCTGCCGGAGGCGGTGACCGCCTGGATGGACGCCGATTCCCCTGTGGTGGCGGTGGACTTCCCCACCGGGCTGGACCCGGACACGGGACAGGTGGCGGAGAAGGCGTTCCGGGCCGTCGAGACCGTTACCTTCGGCACCCTCAAGACAGGCCACGTCATCAATGAAGGGCCCGACTTCTGCGGGACCGTCACCGTTGCCGACATCGGTATCGCCGGAGGCCAGCCGTCCTTGTTCATCGCCGGGGAGGAGGACGCACCACGGCCTCGCCGTCCCCGGCGGACCCACAAGTGGTCGGCGGGCGCGGTGCTGGTGGTAGGCGGGTCCACAGGTCTGGTGGGGGCTTCGGTGTTCGCCGGACGTAGCGCCCTCCGTTTCGGTGCCGGCTCGGTGGTGGTGGCCTCCCCCAACCGGGAGCTGATCCACACCATCGCCCCCGAACTCCCCACCCTCGACTTCGAGGCGGCGGCCGAGCGGCTAGACCGCTTCGACGTGGTGGTGGCGGGTCCGGGTCTCGCCCGGGAGGACGCCGAGACCGTTGTCCCGATCGTGGAGAAGGCCAGTCGGGTGCTCCTCGACGCCGGCGGGCTCATACCCGAACTGGTGGACGCCTCGGTGCGGGGAGAGGCCGAGGTGGTCGTCACCCCCCATCAGGGCGAGTTCCGACGGCTTGCCGGCCAAGGCGGTGGTTTGTTCGCCGTTCGTGCCCTGGCCCGGAAGAAGGGGATGCTCGTGCTGCTCAAAGGGAACCCGACGGTCGTCACCGACGGCGGCCCTCCGGTGCTGGTCACCTCGGGGGGGCCTGAGCTGGCCACGATCGGCACCGGAGACGTGCTCGCCGGGATGATCGGCGCCCTCTGGGCCCGCGGCCTCGACGCTACGGATGCGACGGTATCCGGTGCCTACTGGCACGGAGTCGCCGCCGCCGAACTGTCCCGGGAGAGGGCGGTGACCGCCGACGTGCTCGCTGACTATATCGCCAGGTTTGCATGGTGAGACCCACCTACGCCGAGATCGACCTGTCCGCCGTAGCCGACAACGTGTCAGCCTTCACCGAGCTGATCGCCCCAGCGGAGCTGTGCGCCGTGGTCAAAGCCGACGCGTACGGCCACGGCGATGTTCCCGTCGCCAACGCCGCCCTCGACGCCGGGGCTACCTGGCTGGCGGTGGCCCTGGTGGAGGAGGCGGTCCGCCTTCGCGAAGCCGGGATCGACGTACCCATACTCCTCCTCTCCGAGCCTCCCCGCGAAGACGTCGCTCAGATCGCCCGCTGGAATCTCACCCCTACCGCCTACTCGCAGCGTTTCATCGACGCCCTGGCCGCCAGCGGTTCCAGACTTCCCGTCCACCTCAAGATCGACACCGGTATGCATCGGGTGGGCGCTATTCCCAGGATGGTCGCCGACCTGGTGACCGCAGTACGGCGAGCCGGGAACCTGGACTTGGAGGGAGTCTGGACCCACTTCCCCGTTGCCGACGAAGACCCCGAGTTCACCCAACATCAGATCGCCGAATTCGACGAGGCGATCGCAGACCTGGACGTTTCCCGGGTGCACTTGGCGAACACTGCCGGGGCGGTGCTCTTTCCTGAGGCTCGGCGGTCGATGTGCCGGGTAGGCCTGGGGATCTACGGGCTGCACCCTTGCCCTGAGACCCAGAACCACATCACGCTCCGTCCGGCCATGCGCCTGGTCACCCACGTCTCCAGCCTTCGTCGTCTCGACGCCGGGGCCCGCCCCTCCTATGGACGGATCCGGCCGCTGCCCGGAGAGTCGACGGTGGTCACCGCCCCGATCGGCTACGCCGACGGATACTCCAGGGGCCTGTCCCATCGCGGGGCGGTGCTCATAGGAGGCCGCCGCCATCCCCTGGCGGGGATGATCACCATGGATCAGATCATCGTGGATGTGGGAGACGAGGAGGTCGCTTTCGGCGATGAGGTGGTTCTGATGGGATCTCAGGGAGCTGAGGAGATCACCGCTTACGAGTGGGCGGATCTGCTGGGGACCATCACCTATGAGGTGGTCTGTACGGTGGGTCCCCGGGTACCGAGGCGGTATGTGACGTGAACGACACCCTCACCGCTGTCCCCGGCGTTCAGGTGGGCCACTGGACGGACAGGCAGGCCATGACCGGATGCACTGTGGTGGTCCTTCCCGAACCCAACGTGGTCACCGGCGAGGTGAGGGGTGCGGCTCCGGGCACCCGCGAGTTCGCCCTGCTTCAGCCGGGAATGCGGGTGGAGCAGGCCCAGGCGATCCTCCTCACCGGCGGCAGCGCCTTCGGCCTAGCCGCCGCCGACGGGGTCGTCCGGGCGCTGGAGGCCGACGGCCGAGGCCACTTCACTCCTGTCGCCCGGGTTCCGATCGTCCCTGCCGCGGTGCTCTTCGACCTGTTCCCCGGCGACCCTAATGTCCGGCCTGGACCCGACGAGGGCGAAGCTGCCTACCGGGCGGCCAGCAACGCACCCGTGGAGGCGGGACTCCTCGGCGCCGGCACCGGAGCCACCGTGGCCAAGTGGAGGGGCTTCGAGCACCTGCGCCCCGGAGGGCTGGGCTCGGCGGCAAAGCAGGCCGGAGAGGCCACCGTCGCCGCCCTGGTGGTCGCCAACGCGGTAGGGGACGTCTTCACCCTGGACGGTCGGTCGGTGACCGGAGGAGGCCCCGAACCAGGGCCACCCCGCATGGCGCCCGACCCGCTCACCAACACCACCCTCGTCGTCCTGGCCACCGACGCCCGCCTCGGCCGGGTCGAGCTGAGCCGGCTCGTGGTCCGCTCCCACGACGCCCTCGCCGCGTGTATCAGGCCAGCCCATACCCGCTTCGACGGAGACGTCGTCTTTGCCGTCTCCTGCGGTGAGGCAGAAGCCGACGTCGACTGGCTGGCCGAAGCCGCCTTCGTCGCCACCGCCCACGCCCTGGAAAAGGGCGTGACGGCTGCCGCGGGAGGATGACGTCTTTGGCACAATGGGGGCCCGTGGCTAGTCCCGAATTCGAAACCCTTCGCCAGCGCGCCCTGGCCTGCACCGCGTGCCGTCTCGCCGAGACGCGCAACACCGTCGTCTTCGGTGTGGGCGACTCCGCGGCGCGGCTGGTTTTCGTCGGAGAGGCCCCCGGCAAGAACGAAGACCTCCAGGGTGAGCCCTTCGTCGGTGCCGCCGGCCGCCTCCTCGACGAACTGCTCGCCGAGATCGGGATCCAGCGTTCCGAGGTCTACATCGCCAACGTCCTGAAGTGCAGGCCGCCCGGCAACCGCGACCCCCGTCCCGACGAGATCGACTCCTGCAAAGGGTTCCTTCGCGAACAGATCCAACTCATCGCCCCCGAAGTCGTGGTCACCCTGGGCAACTTCGCCACCAAGCTGCTGCTCCGCACCGACGTGGGAATCACCCGGCTACGGGGCCGCACCTACGACTGGTGGCTGGGGTCCACCCTCATCCCCACCTTCCACCCCGCTGCCGCCCTGCGCGGTGGGGAAAGGGTAAAAGATCAGATGCGTGAGGACTTTGGACTGGTGAAGGCTGCCCTCGAAGGCGTGGGGGAGGAGCCTTCGCAGCTCTCCGAGCCGGTCCAGACCCAGATGGAGCTGTTCAGGTGATCGAAGTCCGTTGCCCCACCGAGGCCGACACCGTGGCCTTCGCCGCCCGTCTCGCCCCCCTGGTGAGGCCGGGCGACGTGATCGTCCTTTCCGGGAGCCTGGGAGCGGGGAAGACCCGGTTCGTCGGAGGGCTGGCCGACGGTCTCGGCGTCGAGGAGCAGGTTGTATCCCCGTCGTTCATCCTCGCCCGCCGCTACGACACCGGTTTCCTGCCCCTCATCCACGCCGACGTTTACCGGCTGAACACCATCAACGAGTTCGACGACCTCGATCTGCTGGACATGGCCGTCGACGGGGTTCTGGTCATCGAATGGGGAGACGCCGTGGAGCCGGTCCTCCCCGACGACCACCTCCGGGTGAAGTTCGAGGTCGAGGAGGATGGGACCCGCATCCTGCGGCTGATCCCCTCCGGCTCCTGGGAGCACAGGGGCCTGGCGGAGGTGGCATGAAACTCCTCGCCATCGAGACGTCGACCCCGGGAGCGTCCGTCGCCCTGGTGGAGGACCGCACCACCCTGGCGGCGACCTCCCGCATCGACCGTGTCGGCCACGCCACCTTCCTGGTGCCGGCCATCGACTTCTGTTTCCACCAGGTCGGCTGGCTTCCCTCCGACCTCGACGCCGTGGTCGTGGACGTGGGACCCGGCCTCTACACGGGGATCCGGGTCGGTCTGGCCACCGCCCAGGGCCTGGCCGCCGCCACCGGCATACCCATCATTCCCGCCGTCTCCACCGATGCCCTGGCTCTGGAGGCCAGGACCGGCCACCGGCTCATCTGGGCGTTGGTCGACGTGCGGCGGGGTGAGTTCGCCGTCGGTCGCTACCGCCCGGTGCCGGGTGGTGTGGTCAAAGAGGGTGCGGTCGAGCTGGTGAAGCCCGAGGTGCTGCGGGCCATGCTGGAATCGTCCTCCGACGAGAGTCTGGTGGTGGGCGACGTCTATGCCCTGCCCGAAGGGTTGTTTCGGGGGATGAGCCGGGTAAAGACCGGCCGTCCCCGCTACCCCTACGCCGTCGCTCTCGCGGAGATCGGAGCCGGGAAGTACGAGCGGGATGAGTTCCCCAGGTCCGACGAGATCAGGCCGCTGTACCTGCGCGATCCCGACGTGACCATCAACTGGGCCAAGCTGCGCCAGGAGGGCCCATGGGCGTCGGAGTGATCACCCTCCGTCCCTTCGAGGAGGCCGACGTGGCCGCCGTGGCTGCGCTTGAAGCCGCCTGCAGGCCGCGACCGTGGAGCGAGCGGATCTTCGCCGACGAGCTCGCCGCGGAGAATCGTATCTACCTCGTCGCCGAAGAGGATGGACTGGTTGTCGGCTACGCCGGAGTGATGCTGGTGGGGGAGGAGGCCCACGTCACCAACCTGCTGGTCGCCCCAGAGCACCGCCGGCGTGGAGTAGCCACCAGGTTGATGAGCCAGCTCGTCCGGGCCGCCGTCGTCGAAGGGGCCCGCCATCTCACCCTCGAAGTTCAATCGAACAACGAGGTGGCACGCCGCATGTACTCGCGTTTGGGCTTGGCCCCGGTGGGGGTCCGCCCCGGCTATTACGGAGACGACGACGCCCTCATACTCTGGGCCCACGACATCGACCGCCCCGAGTTCCTGGAGAGTTTGGCGTGAAACCCATCATTCTCGCCTTCGAGACGAGCTGCGACGAGACCGCGGTCGCCGTCGTCCGCGGCACGGAAGCTCTCTCCAACGTGCTCTCCTCCCAGGTCGACCTGCACGCTCGGTTCGGTGGGGTGGTGCCCGAGGTAGCCGCCCGGGCCCACGTGGAGTCGATCCGGTCCCTGACCCACCGTGCCCTCTACGAGGCGGGTGTCCACCCCGACGATCTCGACGGTGTGGCCGCCACCTCCGGCCCGGGCCTGGTGGGGGCGCTGCTGGTCGGACACTCCTTCGCCAAGGCCACTGCCTGGTCCCGTCAGCTCCCCTTCGTCTCGGTGGACCACATGGAGGGACACCTGATGGCCCCTCGGCTCCAGTTCGAGGAGTTCCAACCCCCGGCCGTGGTGCTGCTGGCCTCGGGAGGCCACTCTCAGATCGTCTACGTCAAGGACTGGGGGGAGTACGAGACCCTGGGTCAGACCATCGACGACGCCGCCGGTGAGGCCTTCGACAAGCTGGCCAGGCTGATGGGGCTGGGTTTTCCCGGCGGCCCAGCCATCGACGCAGCATCTGAGGGCGGCGACCCCAACGCGGTGCGGTTTCCGCGGGCCCTTCCCGACCGGCCCTTCCATTTCTCTTTCTCCGGGCTGAAGACGTCGGTGGTGACCTTCGTCGAGAAGGCCCGAAAGTCGGGGGACCTGCCGTCGCTGGCGGACATGGCCGCCTCGGTCCAGGAGGCCATCGTCGACGTGCTGGTGGACAAGACCTTCGCTGCCGTTGACCAGACGG
Organism: Acidimicrobiia bacterium; assembly: GCA_046756405.1. Taxonomy (GTDB): domain Bacteria; phylum Actinomycetota; class Acidimicrobiia; order Spongiisociales; family ZC4RG35; genus JBHHWH01. The sequence goes on from JBHHWH010000010.1 coordinate 31,973, forward strand.
GTGCGAGGGTCGTCGGGGGTGGTGGCGGGGTGCTGGCCAATCGCAGGCTGCGGCAGCGGTTCGCCGAGGAGGCCGACAAACGGGGGATTCGCCTGGCCCTTCCCGATCCGATCCTGTGCACCGACAACGCTGCCATGATCGGCGTCGCCGGCGCCCACTGGCTCTCCCAAGGCCGGATCACCGATTGGGCCGAAAGCGTCGACCCCTCCCAGGCCCTCTAACCGCGAACCTAATGCTGCAGGGCCCAGATACGGACCCTGGGCCGCGTAGAACCGGCAGAAGACGGAAGGGCGTCTCTCAGGCGGAATCAGGAGAAAACCTGAGTGCAGGATACTCAGATACAACTAGCACTCTCTGGCGAAGAGTGCTAATATGCGCTGGCGCTCGCTATCTTAGAGCGCTAACGGGCGTATCCCGCCCGTTGCAGGCATTTCAGAGCAACTCGCAAGGAGGAGTCAAGTTATGAAGCTTCAACCGCTCGGTGACCGGGTGGTGGTCAAGGCTATCGAGGAGGCGGAAGCTCGCACTCCCTCCGGCCTGGTCATTCCCGACACCGCTAAGGAGAAGCCCCAGATCGGTGAGGTGATCGCCGTAGGTCCCGGCGCCCGGGACGATGACGGCGACCGCATCCCGATGGAGGTCTCCGTCGGCGACCGGGTCCTGTACTCGAAGTTCGCCGGCACCGAGGTCAAGCTTGACTCGGAGGAGTACCTGGTCCTCTCCGAGCGTGACATTCTCGCGATGGTCAACTGAGGAGTAGGTAAAGATGACAGCAAAGGAACTTCTGTTCAGTGAGGCCGCCCGTAAGGGCCTCCAGGCGGGTGTCGACAAGCTCGCCGAGACCGTCAAGGTCACCCTCGGGCCCAAGGGCCGCAACGTCGTACTGGAGAAGAAGTGGGGTGCCCCCACGATCACCAACGACGGTGTGACCATCGCCAAGGAGATCGAGTTGGAGGACCCCTACGAGAACATGGGGGCCAAGCTCGCCTACGAGGTGGCCAACAAGACCGACAACGTCGCCGGTGATGGGACCACCACCGCCACTGTCCTCGCCCAGGCCATGGTGCGTGAGGGTCTCCGTCAGGTGGCCGCCGGTGCCAACCCGATGGAGCTGAAGCGGGGAATCGAGCAGGCCGTAGAGGTGGGCGTCAAGTCCGTCCTTGATCAGGCTCGCGACATCGAGACCACCGAGGAGATCGCCCACGTGGCCTCCATCTCGGCCAACAACGACGAGTCCATCGGCAAGGTGATCGCCGAGGCCATGGACCGGGTCGGCAAGGACGGTGTGATCACCGTCGAGGAGGGTCAGACCTTCGGACTCGAGCTCGAGTACACCGAGGGGATGCAGTTCGACAAGGGCTACATCTCCCCCTACTTCATCACCGACCCCGACCGTCAGGAGGCGATCCTCGAGGACCCCTACATCCTCATCGCCAACCAGAAGATCAGCTCGGTCAACGACCTGGTCCCCGTTCTGGAGAAGGTGATGCAGGCTGGCAAGGGTCTGCTGGTCATCGCCGAGGACGTCGAGGGTGAGGCTCTCGCCACGCTGGTGGTCAACAAGATCCGCGGCACCTTCCACTCGATCGCGGTGAAGGCGCCCGGGTTCGGTGAGCGCCGCAAGGCCATGCTCCAGGACATCGCCATCCTCACCGGAGGCACCGTGATCTCCGAGGAGGTCGGTCTGAAGCTGGAGAACGTCACTCCCGACCTGCTGGGTCGTGCCCGCAAGGTCGTGGTGGGCAAGGACTTCACCACGGTCATCGACGGTGCCGGCTCCGCGGAGGACGTGAAGGCTCGTATCAAGCAGATCGAGCGCGAGATCGAGAACACCGACTCCGACTGGGACCGGGAGAAGCTCCAGGAGCGTCTCGCCAAGCTCTCCGGTGGTGTGGTGGTCATCAAGGCCGGTGCCGCCACCGAGGTGGAGCTGAAGGAGAAGAAGCACCGTATCGAAGACGCCGTCCAGGCCGCCCGGGCCGCCGTCGAAGAGGGCGTCGTACCCGGTGGTGGCGTGGCGCTGCTCCGGGCCCAGGAGGCCGTGGAGAAGATGCGCGGCGGCACCATCGACGAGAAGTCGGGCCGTGCCATCGTCAAGAAGGCGATGGAGGAGCCCCTCCGCCAGATCGCCGTGAACGCCGGCTATGAGGGCGGCGTGATCGTGGAGCAGGTGCGTGCCGCCGAGGGTTCGGTGGGCTTCAACGCTCAGACCGGTGAGTTGGAGGACCTGATCGCTGCCGGTGTCATCGACCCGGCCAAGGTCACCCGCTCCACCCTTCAGAACGCGGGGTCGATCGCCGCCCTGCTGCTTACCACCGAGGCTCTGGTGGTGGAGCAGAAGGAGGAGGAGCCCGCCGTCAACGCCGGCGCTGGCCACGACCACGGCATGGACTTCTAGTCCCTCCCACCCCAACCCAAGAGGGAGGGCCCCATCACCGGGGCCCTCCCTCTTTTCTGCGAACCTAATGCACCAGGGGCCGTATTTGGACCTTTGCTCAAAGAGAACGGGCCTTCAGGGCTCTGCGGACGGTTGCCACCACGTATGCAGGCCGCTTGGTGATGTCTTCCCAGGTGAACCGGAGGATGATCCACCCCGCCAGCTGGGCGAGGTTGTCGCGCTGTCTGTCCGCCTGAAACGCCTCCGGCGTGCCGTGCCACTTCAGGCTGTCCCCTTCGACGATGACCTGGGCTGTCGGATAAGCCAGGTCAACCCGCCCGTTCATGTGCCGAAGCCAGGGCGGTCGGAACTGGGTATCGGGGAGGGGCAGGCCTCCGTCCCTGAGCACCTGAAGGAGCCGGCTCTCCAGGGTGCTCTCGGAGACGAACGTCCCTCCCAGGCGCGGTGCCAACACTCGGCGTAGCTTGACCACCCCCCTCTTGCCGCGCCGGGCCAGGGACTCTAGGTCCTCGGCCACCGCCCCGTACGTGGTCATCCCCCTTCGGACCGCTTGGTCCAGAATCTCAGCCAGCTTCTCTTCTGGGAGCACGGCGGCTAGATCGATGATGGTGCGGGTGATGGTGGTGGTCGGTATGCCATCAATCGCAGTCACGTCTTCCTTCCTTAGGTCTGTGAGCTGGTGGACGATGACGCCGCGAAAGCGGTTCGTCCGTCGCACGGGCACTGACACGGTGATCCGCCGTGGGTCGAGGCCGTCAAGGCCGTGGAGCCGGGCGGCCGACTCATGGGATGCCACGGCTCCCAGGGCGGTGGTGGCGGCGACGAGCGTGGACCGTTCGCTGAGGAGAACACCGGGAAGGACGTACAGCCCTCTCGCTACTGGCACCAGCCACCCTTCGGCGAGCCTTCGTTTGAGCGTCGTGGCGGACATTCCGAGGGCCAGCATCTCCGCCCGGCTGATTACCCCGCCCTTGGTCTGGGCGCGGCTGAGTATCGATGCTTCGAGTTTTCCCATGGCCCGATAGTGCCTTGAGCGAAGCCGCGAGGGAAGACCCTTGTTCCTTTTGCGCAAAGGGCCAGATATGGCCCCTGGTGCATTAGGTTCCGATAACGCCGGCTAGGTCGTCGAGGCGGGTGAGGACCGTGTCGGGGTCGGCGGAGGGGAGGTTGAAGACGGCCCGGTCGACGCCGGCGTCGGCCAGCCTATCCAGGACCTTGCGGCTGGCTCCGTAGGCGGTGATCTCGAAGGCCTGCGGGTCCCGGCCTGCCGCAGCCACCGCCTCCCGCACCCGGGACACCTGCTCGGCGATGTCGTGCCGGGTGGCCAGGGGGATCCACCCGTCGCAGAACTCCACCATGTCCGCCAGAGTCTTCGGCCCGGCGGCCGCGCCCATGACGATGGGCGGATGGGGTTTCTGCACCGGCTTGGGCCACGCCCACGACGGCTCCAGGCTCAACAGCTCCCCCTGGTAGGACGCCTCCTCCTGGGTCCACAGCGCCTTCATCATCAGCACCTTCTCCCGCAGGAGCGCCCGCCGCTCCGAATACTTCACTCCGTGACTGGCCATCTCCTCCTTGTTCCACCCGTAGCCGATCCCGAAGATCACCCTGCCTCCGGAGAGGAAGTCGAGCGAAGCCACCTCCTTGGCGGTCCAGATCGGATCCCGCTGTGCGATCAATGTGATCCCCGCTCCCAGCTTCAGAGTGGTAGTGGCAGTGGCAGCGTAGGCCAGAGAGACGAACTGGTCGTGGGTGCGCCAGTAGTGCTCCGGCAGTGGAGGCGCGTCCTTCACTCCACCCCACGGAGTGTCACGGGACACCGGGATGTGGGAGTGCTCGGGAAACCAGAGCGAGTCGAATCCCCGGGCCTCCACCTCCCCGGCGAGGACGTCGGGACGAATTGTGGTATCGGTGGCAAAGATGAAAACTCCGTACTTCATAACCGACCACGGTATCCGATGAACCTCCGCCAGCGCATCCTCAAGACGATCGACTCCGAAGGGCCGATGCCCTTCGAGCAGTTCATGGAGCTGGCCCTGTACGCCTCGGAGGGCTTTTTCGGCGGGTCCATGCTCCGATCCCAGAAGGCGGGCGACTTCCTCACCTCCCCGGAGGTGAGCCACCTCTTCGGCGAGACCCTGGCTGTCTTCGTGGAGCGGGAGCGGGACCGCATGGGGGAGCCCTTCCAGCTTGTGGAGGTGGGAGCTGGCAGCGGCTCGCTGCTGCGGTCCCTCCTCGCAAAGGTCGACGTGGAAGCCTGGGCGGTGGAGGCCTCACCTGCAGCGCGGGAGAAACTCACCGAGGTCCTGCCGTCAGAGCGGGTGCTCTCCGCCCTGCCCGACCAGATGAGAGGAGTGGTGGTGGCCAACGAGCTTCTCGACAACCTCCCCATGGCTCTGGTCCAGCGGACCGAAGGCGGGTGGCGGGAGCGGTGGGTGGGTCGCGACGGGGAGGTTCTGACCTTCGTAGACGCCGATCCCCGACCCGAGGTGCTGGCCTGGCTGGACGCCTACGCCGGCGACGTGGACGACGGCGGTTGGGTGGAGGTCCAGCTCCTGGCCCAGGCATGGCTCCGGGACGTCCTCGACCGTCTGGAGGCCGGCAGCCTGGTGATCATCGACTACGGAGACACCGCGGAGAACCTCCTAACTCGCCGTCGGGACGGCACCCTGCGCACCTACCGGGCCCACCACCTGGGCCCCCACCCGTTGGATGAGCCGGGGGAGACCGACATCACCGCCGACGTCAACTTCACCGCCCTGGTTGCCGCCGCTGAAGCCGCTGGAGCCAACGTCTCTCTCCAGCGTCAGGACGACTTCCTCGCCTCGCTGGGTCTACGAGAGCGGCTGTCCGAACTACGCCACGCTGAACTGGCCGCCGCCCGTGCCGGCGACGAGATGGAACGGCTAGGCCTGCGCAGCCTCAAGACCGAAGCCGAAACCCTGCTCCACCCTCGTGGCTTGGGCGACTTCCGGGTGCTGGTGGTATCGAAGCCTTAGCCCAGGGCTTCCGCCAGGGCCACGGCGAGGATGTCGAAGCCGATGGGCTTGGGATGGATGTCGGGTGGAGACTCGGTCATGTGTGTGGTCACCGAAGTGGTGCCCAGCATCGGAGTGAACCCGTCGGCTATGAGGACTCCCCTGGCACCTGCCACCTCAGCCGCTACGGCGTTGAGGGCCTGGACTGCCTCGTTCGACTGATTCTCGAATTCGACGAAGGAGGACATCCCCAGGCTGAAGGGGTTGTAGGCCTGGAGGAAGATGATCGTGGCGTTCGGTGCGGCTTCACTGATCCTGTCCAGGATCAACTCCAGGTTGGTGCGGTAGGCGTCGAGGCTGTCGGTGATGCGTTCCTGGCAGGCCGGAGTGCCGAGATCCTCACCGCAGTCGGGCGACCCCACGTGACCGAGGAGGTCGTTGGCCCCGATGTCGATGGTGACGTAGGCGACGTTGTTGGCCTCCATGAAAGCGAGGGCATCGTCGAGTTGGCCGCCTTGGATCAGCGAGCCGGAGGTCTCCCCGGAGATCCCGAAGTTGCGCAGCCCGTAGGTGGTGCCGTCGCGCCGCTCCAGCTCGGCATGGAAACGAGAGACGTAGCCGTCCCGGGGCCGGGTGACGCCCACGTTGGCGGCCAGGGAGTCGCCGAGGGCCACGTAGTAGGAGGCGCCGTCTGCGGAGGTCGAGTCGACTCGGCCCGGGCCGAGTTGCTCAGGCGGCGGTGCGACAGCCCCGCCGAGGGATGCGGCGCTGGCCCTCAGATCCTGAAGCAGGGCATCGCTGGTGAGCATGGCCCCGTCCCTGGTGGTGCCGACCAGGACGAGGGAAGTATCTGTGTATTCGACGGACTGGACGCTGGCGCCGGATTGGCCCAAAGCTTCCTCGAAGTCGGCCACCCCGGAGACAATGTCCTCGATGGCGCCGCTAACCATGCCTGGAACGTTGAGGTTGCCGAGGTCGGCTTCGACGAGCTCCACCGATACTCCGCCCAGCTCGGCGTTGAGGCGGGCGGTGGCGGCCACGGTGAGGTCACCGGATTTGAATCGCCCGGTGAACTTGACGACCTCCTCGGTGTCGTCGACGTCGAAGGTGACCGAGGCGAGGGGAGTGTCGGTCTCTGTCAGCCCCTGCTGGACGAGGGCGGTTATCTCCTCTTCGTCGAGTTCGAGACGAAATCCGGCATGGCCGGCGACCTCTTCGACCTTGGCTTCTGCGGAAGCCAGGGCCACCGGATCGGGCTCGTCGACTGGGCCCTCCTGGGTACTCAGGGCGTTCAAGAGGGCGAGGGCTTGTGAGGCCATGAGGCCGAGGGAGGCCACGAAGACGACGACCATGCCGACGACCACCCAGCGTCGCCCGGCGGTGGAGAACCAGATGGCCGCTATGGCCAGGCCCAAGATGAGCACCGCCACGGCGATGCCGGCGGCTGTGCCCGCGAACAGCAGGGCGGTGACTCCGCCGACTACGGCGATGATCAGTCCGAACAGAATGCGGAAAAAGTGTCTCGTGCCGGCTCCCCTGTGGTGATGGAGCCGAGGCTAGTGGGAAGATTCAGCCGGTGATGGTAGGAACCGTGGACTACACCGGCGGCGTCTGAACGGAGATGGTCATCTCTACGAGAACTAGCGTTTTGATAGGAGTCTTCGCTTTGGTTGCTGCTTGCGGCCAGCCAGTGGTATCTACGCCGACTCCTGGTGGTGCCGCTGAAGACACCACGACGACTACCGAGGAATCAGTCGTGACAACGCAGCCCGAATACGGTCCCAGCTTGGCAGCTGTGGTGGAGCTGGCGCGTGCCGACCTAGCGGAGCGGTTGGGCCTCGAGGAGTCGGCCATCGAGGTGGTGTTAGCGGAGTTGGTCACCTGGTCCGACGGGAGTCTGGGCTGTCCCCAGCCGGGGATGATGTACACCCAGGCCCTGGTGGAGGGGAGCAGGGTGGTGCTTCAGGTGGAGGGTCGTTTCTACGACTACCACGCCGGGACGGATGGGGAGCCGTTCTTGTGTGAGGGGGAAGAGTGACCCGGGTGTGAGGGGCGCCCACCGGCGGGCGCCCCTCACTTCGGCATTCTGAACCGGTGTCCTAGTGGCTGTTTATCCAGTCGATAGCGTCCTCGCGATCGAGACGCCACACACCACCGGCTCCCCCACATGCCGGATTCAAGCCAAACGAAGTGATCCCGGCGATGGTGTTGGTGTTCCCAATGAAGTTGGGCCCGCCACTATCGCCGAAGCAAGTGCCGCCACCGTTGGCGTTGTTCGACAACAGGAAGGCGAAGTCGCTAACGAACCCGGGGACATCTTTCTGAAGCAGCCAGGTCTCCGCCTTGTAACGGATCTTGTTGGCGACCGTGATGGCGGGGTTGGTGAACTGGAGTCCGTATCCTACCGAGGTGAACGTCGTCTTACGGCCCACCTTCAGGTCGTCGAACTGGCCATCAGTTGGCAGGGCGACCCAGCCCTGGGTCCCGTTATAGAGGCCGGCAGTTACCACCGACTCATCTAGAACCCTACACCCTAGCCACGGAGGGTGAGTCGGGGCCGCGCGCCATCCCGGACGCGCTAGCGCGCCGGCCGATTTACCCTTCTCCCCATGAACAACGTGAAGACCGCGGGCTTGCTCGCTCTCATGGCGGTGCTGCTGTTCTGGGTGGTCTACGCCCTCGGCGGCGGGTTCGGCCTCGCCCTCATCTTCGCCTTCGGGTTCAACATCGTGGCCTACTTCTTCTCCGACAAGATGGCGTTGGCGATGAGCCGGGCCAAACCGGTCACCGAGGCCGAACTACCCGAGGTCTACGCCATCGTGCGCCGCCTCACCACAGCCACCGGCATGCCCATGCCCCGCATCTACGTGATCAACTCTCCCCAGCCCAATGCCTTCGCCACCGGACGCAACCCCAAACACGCCGCGGTGGCTGTAACGACCGGCATCCTCCAGATCCTCGACTACGACGAGCTGGAGGGCGTCCTCGGGCACGAACTGGCCCATGTACGCAACCGCGACATCCTCATCTCCTCGGTGGCGGCCATGATCGGCTCGGCGATAGCCATCCTCTCCCGGATGGCCTTCTGGTTCGGCCGCGGCGACAACCGCAACAACCCTTTGGGCATCGTCGGAGTGCTGGCGTCGCTGATCATCGGCCCTATCGCGGCGATGCTGATCCGCTTCGCCATCTCCCGCACCCGCGAGTTCCAGGCCGACAAGTCGGGTGCGGAGATCACCGGCCAGCCCCTCAAGCTGGCCAGCGCCCTCCAGAAAATCTCCGCCGGCGCGGCTCGCATCCCGATGGAGGTCAACCCGGCCACCGCCCAGCTCTTCATCGAGAACCCCTTGAAGGCGATCAGAGGCGGCGGCGTGATGAAGCTGTTCAGCACCCACCCACCCAGCGAGGAGCGGATCCGCCGGCTCACCGAGATGGCCATGGGGATGCGCTGATCCCTTTGGGCACTGGTTCAGGGGCGGACTAACATTTCTCCCTCCGCGCCGTGCGCTGTGACGCGCGGTTTCGGTACCGACGCCGGGATGTCCGAGCGGTCAAAGGAAGCAGACTGTAAATCTGCCGGCGTAAGCCTACGGAGGTTCGAATCCTTCTCCCGGCACCGGACGCCCAGCGTCTGACACAACTAAGCCCCCTTAGCTCAGTCGGTAGAGCGCTTCCATGGTAAGGAAGAGGTCTTCGGTTCGAATCCGGAAGGGGGCTCTGGCGAGTCGAAGGCTCGTCACGAGGCGGCGTAGCTCAGTAGGTGAGAGCGCTCGACTCATAATCGAGAGGTCGGCAGTTCGAGTCTGCCCGCCGCTACACAGGTGCTGGGGCCTATCCTTCCCCGGCGGCAACTGAACGAGAAAGGAACCACAAGCCATGGCCAAGGAGAAGTTTGAGCGGTCGAAGCCTCATGTGAATGTGGGGACGATGG
>JBHHWH010000011.1:0-41257 GCA_046756405.1 Acidimicrobiia bacterium
CTCTCCGGCCAGGCCGCCCAAATCAAGTAACCACCGGTCCGGTCGTCGTGGAAGAGTCGTTGTCCGCTTAGCTCATCAACTGCGGCCACCGGGAACCGCTCGCCATCCAACATGCCGTCCCCGGCGAGGAGAAACGGAAACAGGATGACCACTCCGGCGAAGACTGCCGCTGGCACTGTTGAGAAGTTTGTCCTCAGGGCTTGCCCCAATCCAGAGAGGGAAGCTGCCACAAGGGGAAGGAGCGCCATCCACGCGGGCGGAACTGCCCTGGTAGAACTCAAGCCCAACAGGAGGAACGGAACGGCAAAGATCAAGTGTCGTGGCTTGATGAAACGTCGCCATGAACCCAGGATCAACAGTCCGATGCCCACTGCAAACGGCAGGAACACCACCGACAACGGCTCGGGCCGGCGCCACTCCGACAGCAGGGTGAGGGTGTCCCTAGCAGCTAGAAAGTCCAACAACATCTGAAGCACCCCCAACCCATGGGCGGTAGCCAGGGTGACAGCCCCGGAAACGACCGCAGTGGGTAGTAGCCGCCATCGTCGATCGGCCAGCAGCGTGAATCCGATGTATGCCAGGCCGATCACGAAGCTGCCGTGGACCGAGGCCCAGATCCAGAACAGGAGAGGCAGCGCCCATCGAATCCGAGGCCTTTCCCATGCGAGTATCACCATGGGAAACAAGGCGAAGGAGAAGATGACCGGCCTGGGCACCAGGAAGCTGATCAGCAACACGGTGCTCAGAAGCAACAGCAGGGCGGTTGCCGGAACGCTGGCGGAGCGCCGGTAGGCGACTAGCCCCAGGCCGAGGAACGTGACCGATGTCAATATCAGCATCATCACTGGAACGAAGCCGAGACCCCACACGCCCTCAGCCCATCCGTAAAGCAGCTCCGCCAGCCAGCTCTGCGTGCGCCACGGGCTGCCGGCCATGGTGTAGGAGAACGGGTCCTCAGTCAGTACCCGCCCCAGGCCAAGCTGAAGTGTCCCGGCTCGAATGTGCCAAAGAAAGGAGTTGTCGCGGATCGGTGCCCAGGCGTCGATGACCAGGGCCACCCAGGGGAGGAGCAGCGCCAGGTGGGCGATCGTGTAGCGCCTGATAGGCCCTGCAGCGGGGGCCTGGTTCATCAGTCGACAAAGGCCTCTGCTATTTGGATGGCCGCTGGTCCGAGGAGGACGATGAAGAGCGACGGGAAGATGCAGAACACCAGCGGGAATACCAGCTTCACCGGAGCAGCGAAGGCCTTCTCCTGGGCCCGCTGGCGGCGCTTGACTCGCATCTCGTCGGCCTGAACCCGTAGCACCCTGGCGATGGCCACCCCGAAGGCCTCCGCCTGGATCATGGCCAGGACGAAGGAGCGGAGTTCATCGAGGTCGGTCCGCTCCATCAAGTGCCGCATGGCCTCCTTGCGGCTAACGCCGACCCTGGTCTCCTGGAGCATCCGGAAGAACTCCTCCGAAAGCGGACCGGGTACGGTGGCCACCACCCTGGACAGAGCTGAGTCGAATCCAAGGCCAGCCTCTACTGAGATCACCAGCAGGTCGAGGATATCGGGAAGGGCCCTCAGCATCTCCTCACGACGTTCGTCGATCTTCCGAGTCAACCAAGCATCGGGGGCAAAGAAGCCAAGGACGATGGGGAGGATAAACAGTGCGGCCCGCTGGACGGTATCCCCCCCATAGTTGACGGCCACGAAGGCCAGGATCAGCCCCAACGCGGTGGTGAGCATCTTGATGACCACGAAGGCGGGCGCGTCCAGACTGCCGGGACTTCCCGCCAGGACCAACTGGTGCTGTTTCTTCTCCAGATAACCCACTGGAGTGAACCGCCGCAGAAAGTTGGAGATCTTGATGACCACCGGCCCAACGGTGCGCTGAGCCAGCGGCTTAGCCAGCTCCTGTTCCCGTATCGCCTGAGGGGCCTGCCGGCCGTAGGCGGCAAGCCTCGCTCTCATGTCCTCCCGGGCCTTGGTGACTCCGAATCCCACCCAGATGAGGGCGAACATAACCAGCACGAAGACCGCTCCCGCCGCCAGGTACAGGGCGTCCACCGCCTGAAGGATGTCGATTTCTAAGGGGTTCATATCTTGATGTCCACGATCTTGCGTAGCCACCAGACACCTGCGGCCATGAGTAGCACACCAACTCCTATGGCCAGGCGACCGAAGCTGGAGTCGAGCAATGGCTGGAGGTAGCTGCGGTTGGAAGTCCACAGGAAGAGGAACATGAGAAATGGCAGGGCTCCCAGCACGAGAGCCGAGATCCGCCCCTCGGCGGTGAGAGCCCGAATCTCCCCCGCCAGACGGTTGCGGGCCCGCATGGTGTCGGCGACGGTCTGGAGGACCTCGGCCAGGTTTCCACCCACCTCCCTCTGGATCTCGATGGCCATTACCGCCCACTCGAAGTCCTGGGACTGCACACGGTGGGCAATCCCGTTCAGGGCGTCGCTCACCGACATTCCCAGCCGAGCCTCGGCGATGGCCCGCCCGAACTCCCGGGCCGTCGGGTTCGGAGCCTCCGAGGCCACGGCCTCCACGGCCTGGAGCATCGAGTACCCGGCCCGAATCGAGGTCGACATGAGGGTGAGAGTGTCGGGAAGCTGCTTTTCGAACTTGCGCTTCTCCCGCGACCCGGCGAAGCGAATCACGGCCACGAAGAAGAGGATCAGACCACCGAAGGTGATACCGCCCCAGACGATCCCGTTGAAGATGGCGGCGAAGATGCCCCCGAAGGCGGCCAGGCCCAACATGCCCAGCACTGCCTCACCGGCGGTCATGGGGATGTTCGCCTGCTCCAGGGTGGAGTTGACACCTGCCAGCAGCCCACGCTTGCGCACCTCCTCCTCAGCGGCCTGGGTGAACCGTCGCAGGAGCGGGATCCGCTCCAGCAGAGACTTCTTCTCCAGGGTCTCCTGGCGTCCCCGCCGTCCGTAGGCCTGGAGGCGTTTGACGAACCGGTTCCGATCGTCCTCCTCGTCGCGTCCGAAGAGGATCACCAACATCAGGAACAGGGTCAGGCCCAGACCCGCCGCTCCCATCAGTACCAGGGTGTCCAGATCCAGGGGTGCATTGCTGGTCACCACCCGAGCGGTTATCGGAGTGAGGGTGGTGGCCGTGGTAGTGGTTTCCTCAGCGGCGCTGGTAGTGGTGGCGTACCCGGAGACCTCGAAATTGGTAGTAGTCGAGAGCGACCCATACTGGACGGCGAACTCGACTTCGCCGGGGATGGAGACAGGCGAGACGAACCGGGCCACCAGCACGTTGCTGATCTCCCGACCGATGTCGCTGTACAGGGTAGAGAGCTGCTCCGGGTCAGGGGTCGATAGGAAGAGTCCGTTCCCGGCTTCGGCGATCTGGCGAACCGGATCGGGGTTGAAGTCGGGTGACTCGAGGGCGACTCCGAACACCCGCACTCCCGAGCCGTCCACCGCGGCGATCGCCTCTTCGAGGGTAGCTGTCGAAGCAGTGTCCTCCCCGTCGGTGAGGACGATCATGTTGGGTAGGAGCCCTGCGGCATTGCTTCCCGTGTACAGCTCGACGCCTTTGATCACCGCGTCGTTGAAGGCCGTCTCCCCTTGGGCGACGATGTCGTCGATGCGACTGTTGAGCAGGTCGCTGTCGTTGGTGAACCCGGCGAGCACGGTCACTTCGTCGGCGAAGGTGATCAACGCCAGACGATCCTCCGGTTTCGCCTGGGCGACGAAGTCCCGGGCCGCGGCCTTAGCCGCCTCAATGGGCGCCCCCGCCATCGAGCCTGACGTGTCGATGACCAGCACCACACCAGTGGGCACCGTGGACTCCCCGATCGGAGCCACCTCGAGATCCGAAACGTCCTGGCCGTCGACGGTGATCTTCAGCAGTGATGGGTCCGGAGACTCGCCCAGGTTGCGGAACTCGATGACGAGGACCGTCATCCCCCCGTCCGGGTAACTGGAAGCGTCCACGTCGACGATCTCGATCTGTGAGCTGCTGGTCTGGGCGAAGGCCGGGGCCGCCGAGAGCAGCAGAACCGCTAGTAGCGCAAGGACTCGCCTCAAGCTGGTCTCCGAGCGAAGGGCTCGGGATCGAATAGGTCGGCCGGGAGCCGGATCCCCCGCTGCTCCAGCTCCTCCGAGAAGCTGGGCCGGATGCCCGTCGCCTTCAGTCTTCCCAGGTATCTGCCTTCGTCGTCGATTCCCATTCCGTAGTCGATGAGGAACAGGTCCTGCAGGGTGATGATGTCGCCTTCCATGCCCTCCACCTCGGTGATGTGGGTGATGCGACGAGTTCCGTCTTTGAGACGGGCCACGTGGACGATCAGGTCGACGGCTGAGGCAATCTGTTCCCGGATCGCCCTCACCGGCAGGTCAAAGCCGGCCATGAGCACCATGGTCTCGATACGGGACAGGGTGTCACGAGGGCTGTTGGAGTGGACGGTGGTCAGGGAGCCGTCATGACCGGTGTTCATCGCCTGGAGCATGTCCAGGGCCTCACCGCCACGCACCTCACCGACGACGATGCGGTCGGGGCGCATACGCAGGCTGTTCTTCACCAGGTCTCGGATCGTGACTTGACCCTTCCCCTCCAGGTTCGGCGGGCGGGACTCCAGGGTCAGGACGTGTTCCTGGTGGAGCTGGAGTTCGGCGGCGTCTTCGACGGTGACGATCCGCTCGTCGTTAGGGATGTATGAGGAGACGACGTTCAAGGTGGTGGTCTTACCGGAACCGGTACCCCCGGAGATGATGATGTTCAGCCGGCCCCGGACACAGGCACGGAGGAAGTCGGCCACCCGCTGGGTCATGGTGCCGAAGGTGATCAGGTCCGCCTCCTGGAAGGGGTCGACGGCGAACTTCCTGACAGTCAGGAAAGGTCCACCGATGGCCAGGGGGGCGATGATGGCGTTGACCCGGGACCCGTCAGGGAGTCGGGCGTCCACCATCGGGGTCGCCTCGTCCACCCTACGGCCAATCTGGCCCACGATCTTGTCGATGATCCTCCGCAAGTGCGTCTCGTCGACGAAACGGACATCGGACTTGTAGAGCTTCCCCGCCTTCTCGTAGTAGACGTCGTAGGGGCCGTTGACCATGACCTCGGTGATCTCCGGGTCGTTGAGGAGAGGGTCGATGGGACCGTAACCCAGAACGTCCGATGCGATCTCGTTCATCAGCGCCCGGCGGTCCGCCGCGGTCAAGGGGAGGCCACGCTCCTGGTCGATGGCCCACTCCAGCATCTCCAACACCCGGAGACGAAGCTCGGCGTCGGACATCTGACGGTCGTAGAGGGTGGGCCCCAACTCTTCGACGACCTTGAAGTGGAGACGACCCCTCAGCTCGCTGAGGGCATCGATACGGTTCGCCCCGACCTCGGCTGTCTCGCTTTGCCTCGCCGCTGCAACTCTTTCTGAAAGCGACGGCATGTTCTGACCCCTTCTCTACTTTCTGCCAAACAATCCGGACTTACTAGACGCTTCGGGAATCTTTCCTGCTATCAGCGCCGCCACCGACTCGAATCCCTTTGCCACCTTCGATCGAGGTTCCGACTCCACCACTGGGCGGCCTTCGTTCACCGAGGCGGCGACGCTGGCATCAGAAGGTATCGACGCCGCGATCTCCATCTTGAGGGCCCCCTCGATCTCTTTGGTGTCGAGCTTGGCCTTCGAATTGGAACGGTTCATGACGAGCTGAACCTTCGATGTGGAGAACTTGAGCAGACGCAGCGTCTCCAGGGCCAGCTTGGCGTTCTTCACCGAAGGCAGGTCCATGTCCACCAGCATCAGCACGTGGTCCGACTTCTCGATAAGCGACAGAATCAACTCGTCGAGCATCGATGCCGTATCCACCACGATGTAGTCGTAGGTTTCCTGGAGGATCTCCAGCATCTGCATCAGGCCAGCGGTGGTGATGTCGTCAGCGAAGGCCGGCTCGAGAGGAGCCGCCAGCACTTTGAGACCGCTCGGGTGCTCGGTGAGAAGCGACTCGAGAAGCTCAGCATCAAGTTGGTGCAGTTCATGGGCAGCGTTGACCATCGTGAAGCGCGGCTCCAACTGGAGCACCAGGCAGACGTCGCCGAACTGGAGGTCGGCATCCACCAGACACACCTTGGAGTCGGGGATCCTGTTGAGCAGCAGGGCGAGGTTGGTGGCGAGAACGGTCTTGCCGCTTCCGCCCTTGGCCGACATCACAGTGATGATCTGGCCTTCCTCCCGCTTGGGTGGCTCAGCCGGCCGGATCACCGCAGACTGGCGCTTGAGAACATCGTGGGCGAATTGTTCGATCGCCGCCTCGATCTTTGCCTCGTCGAGGGGAGCTTCGATCACATCGGAAAGACCGATGCGCATACCGCGACGCAGAAGGTCGGCGGTCACCTCCTCTGAGACCAGCATGAGGATCAGCGCCGGATCCTGGTTGTGCAGGCTCCTGACCTGCTCCATCGCTTCTTCCTCGATGAAGGATGGGCCAAGCAGGATCATCCGGACGTCGCCAGACTCCACGGTCTGGCTCGCCTCCTCGATGCTCCTCGCGACCGGCAGGCGGCCGTCGAAGAGCTCCTTCGCCTTGGAGACGAACTCGTCATCGCTGTCTACAACGAGGAGGTTGTGCTCGGCCATCGACACTGGTCTGTTACCTCAGCCTTCCTGGTCTCCGAAGATAGCGTCGAGCAGGTCACCACCGAACAGGTTGTCGATGGTAACTCCGTTGGTCTCTACCTCGACGAAGTCAGCGGGGACCAGGGTCAGCCAGATGCTCCCGTGCTCAAACGCGTAGACGATGCGCTCCGCTTCTTCGGGTGTGACCTCAAGCGTAAAGATGGTCGGGTTGCCGAGGTCCTCGGCCGTGGCTTCACCTTCACCCTCTGCCCCTCCAGCGGGTGCCACCTCCACGGTCACCGGGGCGTTCTCGTCTGGCCGGACCTGCCGACCCGTGGCCAAGACCGGGATCCCCTGAAGTACGTAGCGGGTGTAGGAGATCGTGGTCACCTGCTGCTCTTCGGGAGAGGTGGTTCCGGTGGTCGGCTCCTCGGGCAGCGTTATGCCCTCGAAGTCGACGGGGAGTTTGTCGAACTCGATGTCGATGGTGATGATCATGTTGATCCGGTCACCCGGTTCGATAAACCCGTTCACACCCTGGACCTGACCCGTGCTGACCGTCAGCGCCTGCTTGCCGGAGGGGATCCTCTCGGCGAGGGGGGTCACATCGACTGTGACCTCGGTCCACTGGCGGGCCGTGAGGATGGCACCCGGGGAGATGGGACCAGCGGCGACGCGCCCGCTGAGCACCTGGCGCAGCTTCTCTTCGGTATCGATGGCGTCGGTGGGCACGTCCTCGATCTCGTCGGTGTCCAACTTGACGAGACAGCCAGGCACTTCACTGAGCCCTAGCTCCTGGTTGGCGCAGCGGGGATCGGAGTCGAAAGCGCTGATGAGGATGTCACCCTCGGTGCCTTCGGCTATCCCGTTGGTGCCGGCGATGAAAACGTCGGTGATCTCACGACCGGCAAGGGCCTCTTCCTCCACGCTGCGCAGAAAGTTGAACACAGCCCAGGCCGCGAGGCCGGCGAGTATCAAGGCCACTAGCAAAACGACGGCTCTCCGACCCATTGAGTCCCCTTCGGTTGTCCCCTCGTATCCTTTCGCCGACCTTGCCGCGGCGATTGACCGAGAGCATGCTACCGGCGGTCCGTATCCGCCGGACGCGGTTCATTTCCAATTCACAGGCATTGTCGGGCCTGCAACCCTCCGTCTTGAGGATTTCCACCCTAAATCTATGGGGGGTTCCCGCCCGGTGCAATGGGAAATGATGGGTTCGCTGAACCCGTCAGCGACGACCTATCCCCCGCTCCTTGAGCTCCCGAAGGATCGCCTCGAGCGACGCGTCCACGGGCATGGGAGGACGCTCTTCAGCCTCAGCCCCGAACTCCCGCTCGAATTCCCGCTGCTTGCGGGGTCGTTTCTTCTTCTCAATCCGCTGCTGATGCTCCTTGTAACCAGGGAGCGCCTGCTTGATGGAAAGGGAGATTCGGCGACGCTCATCGTCCTTTTCGGTGATCTTCACCTGGACCTTCTGACCGATGGACAACTCGAGCTCGGGCGACTCGACCCGGTGAAGCGCGATCTCAGAGACATGAACGAGACCCTCGACTCCATCGGCGACGGAGACGAAGGCTCCGAAGGGAACCGTCTTGGTCACGGTGCCCTCGACTACATCACCGACCTCGTGCTCATTGGCGAACACGTCCCACGGGTCTTCGGTGGTCTGCCGTATGGAGAGGGAGATGCGCTCCCGCTCCCGGTCGACTTCCAGCACCTTGACCTTCACCTTGTCTCCCACCTTGACCAGCTCTCCGGGGTGGTTGACGTGTTGCCAGGAAAGCTCGGAAACGTGAACCAGTCCGTCCATGCCCCCCAGGTCTACGAACGCTCCGAAGTTCACCACCGAGGATACGGTTCCTTCCCTGATCTCGCCCTCCTGGAGGTTGTCGAGGAACTCGGTGCGCTCTTCGGCAAGCGCCTCTTCGAGGTAAGCACGGCGGGACAGGACGACGTTGTTCCGGGCCCGGTCGAGTTCGATCACCTTGGCGGTGACCGTCTCACCGATAAAGGGGTCTAGGTCGCGGACGCGGCGCAGGTCCACAAGGGAGGCGGGAAGGAAGCCACGCAGTCCAATGTCGACAATGAGCCCTCCCTTGACCACTTCGATGACCTGGCCTTCGACGGTGCCACCCTCGGCGGCGATCTTCTCGATCCGTCCCCAGGCCCTCTCGTAGATGGCCCGCTTCTTGGAGAGGATCAGCCGGCCCTCTTCGTCCTCCATGTCGAGAACCATGGCTTCGACCCTGTCCCCCACCTCGACTTCGGTTGTGGGGTCCACGTTGTGACGGATGGAGAGCTCCCTTGCCGGGATGAGACCCTCGGACTTGTAGCCGATGTCGACCATCGCCCCTTCGGCGTCGACGCTTACGACGACACCTTCGACGATGTCGCCTTCTTTGAAGGCGAGCACCGTCGCTTCGATAGCCTTCTCGAAGTCGTCGGCGATCTCGTCGGGTAGGTCCTTGAGGTCTGGGGGGACCACCACTCGGTGGCCGCCCAGCTCCTCTTCTTCCCCTCGGACCGCGGTGGGCGAGGTCTCCTCGACGGTCGCGTCGGCCTCCGCGGGGGGTTCTGGTGCGGTCGGCGTTTCTGACTCGGCAGGGGCTTCTGGTGCGGTTGGAGCCTCGGCGGCAGTTTCGCTCGAGGCCGCGATCTCAGCCTCGGGGGTGGGGGTGGTGGCGTCCTGATCTTCGGACCCTTGCGCCTCGGCCCCTTCGGGGGCGCTCAGAGGCGCGTTGTCTCGGTCTGTTGGCATGTGTGGGTAGTCACCTCTGGGAAAAAGAACTCCGCCGAAGTACCTTCGGCAGGCATCGCCAGTCTACGCAGACGGCAGGCATTTCTCCAACCCAACCTACCGACGCGGCTCCCGTTTAGCCTTTCACCGAGCCCAGATCCCGTCCCCACGAGACGTCCACCACCAGAGGAACGTCGAGCTGGGCGACCCCCTCCATGAGTTCCACCACCGTCTTTTCGGCCATCGGTTCTTCCTCCTCGGGACCCTCGAGGATGAGTTCGTCGTGAACCTGAAGGACCAACCGTGTCCCCATCTCCTCACCCCTGAGGGCAGCGTCGATAGCGATCATGGCCTTCTTGATGATGTCGGCGGCAGTGCCCTGGATGGGAGCGTTCAACGCCATCCGTTCACCCATCTGGCGGATCCTGTAGTTGTCGGATTTGAGTTCGGGCAGATAACGCCTCCGCCCGAAGAGGGTCGTGGTGTAACCGTCACGTTTCGCCTGGGCAACGATCTGTTCCATGAACTCCTCGACCTGCTGGAACTGAGCGAAGTAGGCGTCAATGTGTTTCTGCGCCTCCTCCCGGCCGATCCCCAGCCGTTCGGCGAGGCCGAAGGCTTCCATGCCGTAAAGAAGACCGAAGTTGATCATCTTGGCGGTTCGCCTCTGCGTGGGGGTGACCTGGGTGGGGTCGAGGTCCCAGACCCGAGCCGCGGTGGCGGTGTGGATGTCCATGCCCTTCCTGAAGGCATCGATCAGGAACGGGTCGCCGCTCATGTGGGCGAGGACACGAAGCTCGATCTGGGAATAGTCGGCGACGAGGAACCGGTATCCCTCGGCTGCTACGAAGGCCCTCCGGATCAGCCTTCCGGTTTCTGCTCGAACCGGAATGTTCTGGAGGTTGGGGCTGTCCGAGGAGAGCCTCCCCGTGGCTGCGGCCATCTGGTTGAACCGGGTGCGGATCCGCCCGTCCGACTCGATCAAGGGCAAGTAGCCGTCGATGTAGGTGGAGCGCAGCTTCTCCAGCTCTCGGTATTCGAGGAGGGCGGTTACCAGTGGATGATCCAGTTTTCTGAGCACCGAGGCGTCGGTGGACGGTTTGCCGGTGGAGGTCTTCTTGATGACCGGCAGACCCAACTTGTCGAAGAGGATGGTGCGGAGCTGGTCGGAGGAGTTGACGTTGAACGCCTCGCCGGCGAGGTCCTGGATCTCGGCTTCGAGCTCAGCGAGACGTTGGCGCAGTTCGTTGCCCATCTCCTTCAGGTAGTCAGCGTCCACTCCGATCCCGGTGTGTTCCATGCGGGCGAGCACCGGGACGAGGGGCAGTTCGATCTCCCGGAACAGTTCCAGCTCCTCCCGCTCGGCCAGTTCAGCTTCCAGGATCGAAGCGAGCCGGCGTATCGCCTCCACTCTTCGGCCTTCGACCTCCAGGTCGGGACCGCTGTCGAAGGGAAGCATCCCGGAGGTGTCCTCGGAGTCGGGGGAGACCAACTCCACACCCAGCAGCCGTTCGGCGAGATCGTCTAGCTGGTAGGCCCGGCGGGCCGGGTTGAGGATGTAGGCGGCCAGGGCGGTGTCCATCTGCGGTGACGGTGGTTCGTAACCGCGGGCAAGGAGCTCCCGGGCTAGAGCCTTGAGGTCGTGACCTACGATCCGGACGTTGGCAGCAGACAGCTTCTCCAGCAGTGGCCCGGCGGCGTCGAAGGGAACCACCGCCGCCCTCTCCTTCCCCACCGAAACGGCGAGTCCGAAGGGGTGGCCTCCGTCGTTGACCAGCCCCACGACCAGAGGGTCGGACTCGGCCAGGGCGGCGACGCGGTCGGCCGTGGTCACCAGCTCGGTCTCCACGTCTAGGATCTCTCTGGCCTCGCCCGCCGAGGGCAGGGCGGCCTCGAGGTCGCTCCACATGGAATGGAACTCCAGGGAGTCGAACAGCTCTTTGACCCGGGCCCGGTCCCATTCCTGCACACGAAGGTCGTCGAGGCCATGGCCGATCTCAAGATCGTCGACCAGGGCCATCAGCTCGCGGTTGAGGTAGACCTGTTCCCGGGAGGCCGCCAGGTTCTCCCTAAGTTTGGGTGTCAGGTCGGTGATGTGGGCGTACACCCCGTCGATGTCGCCGTACTCGCCGATGAGCCGGGAGGCGGTCTTCTCCCCCACTCCCGGCACCCCGGGCAGGTTGTCGGAGGTGTCGCCTCGGAGCGCGGCGTATTCGACATACCGGGAAGGAGGGATCCCGTACTTCTTCTCCACGTATTCCTCGTCCACCAGCACCGTGTCGCTGATGCCCCGACGGGTGTAGAGCACCTTGACCGGACCGCCCACCAGTTGGAAGGCGTCGCGGTCCCCGGTGACGATGAGGACCTCCCAGCCCTCGGCCACCGCCTGCCGAGCGAGGGAGGCGATGATGTCGTCGGCCTCGTAACCCTCCTCCCGCAGTTGGGTTATGCCCAGGGCCTGGAGCACCTCGTCGATGAGGGGAAGCTGGCTCTTGAAGTGGTCCGGGGCCTTGGCCCTCTGCGCCTTGTACTCGGGGAAGGTCTCGGTGCGGAAGGTCTCCCGGGAGACGTCCCAGGCCACCGCCACCGCCTCGGGATGGTGGTCTTTGAGGAGACGTATCAGCATCCGGGTGAAACCGAATACGGCGTTGGTGACCACACCCGACCTGGTAGCCAGGTCTTCGGGGAGGGCGTAGAAGGCCCGATAGGCGATGGAGTTTCCGTCGATGAGGGCGAGGGTGGGCACGACCGTGACGCTACTAGAGGACACCGACAGGTCTTCAGTCGGGAATCTGGCCCAACAGCCGGTCCCGTTTCCCTACCAGCTTGGCCCTCTTTGCCTCCAGCTCGGCCAGGGTCTTCTCGAACCGGCGCACGTCGGCGGCGGTGGCTCCGGCCTCCTCACGGTCGATGTAGTTGCCTATGGCGGCGTCCCGCTGGGCGTCGTCGTTGATCGCCCGGTGGTACTCCAGCTCGGCGGCCACCTGGGCTGCCTCCGCCTCCAGTTTGGCGATCTTCTCGTTGAGACGGAACAGCTTCCGGTGGGCCCTTGCCTTGGAGGAGTCGAGGAACTCGTAGGGGTCGCCTTTCATGGCTTCAGCTTCGCATTTCTGTCCCTCTCCCGCCATATCTTCGTAGCCATGAGACCCGAACGCGAGTACCGGGAGGCGGTACGACTGATCAAATCGGGGATGAACGACTCCGCCATCGGGCGAGAGCTGGACATCCCCCGCGGCACCGTCCGTGACTGGCGGCACGGGATCGAGTCCGGAAGCGGTGGCCGGACGCGGAGTTTCACTGGGGAAAGGAGGGGTCACGCCCGGTGTCCCCTGTGCTCCGGCGATGGCCCGGTGGATGAGGTTGCCTACGCCTACTTGCTCGGTGCCTACCTTGGCGACGGCTGTCTGTCGCTTCATCCCAGGGACGTCTACCGCCTTCGAATTTGCCTGTGATCTCAAGTATCCGGAGATCATCAACGAGATCGCCACCCACGTCGTCATTGTCGGCGGCAGCGAAACCGTTGGTTTCACACCAAAGGCGGGCTGCATAGAAGTGTCCTCATACTGGAAGCACTGGATCTGCCTGTTCCCCCAGCATGGACCCGGGAAAAAGCACGAGCGCGCCATCGTCCTGGAACCGTGGCAGCAGCGGATCGTCGACGATCATCCCCAGGCACTGGTTAGAGGCCTGATCCATTCCGACGGCAACCGTCACATCAACGAGGTGATGCGGCGGCTCAAAACAGGCAACAGGCGCTACCGCTACACCCGCTACATGTTCACCAACGCGTCCGAGGACATTCTGGACATCTTCACCAGCGCCCTAGACCGGCTCGGAGTCCACTGGACGAGAACCACGCCGCGAGACGTCTCCATCGCCAGGCGACCTGATGTGGCTTTCCTGGACACCTTTGTCGGTCCGAAACGATGACCGATAGAATTGCCTCCCTGGCCGGAGTGGCGGAATCGGAATACGCTATGGTCTCAAACACCATTGGGGGAAACCCCGTGTGGGTTCGAATCCCACCTCCGGCACCAGTAGAGCCGAAAGCCTGACGCCCTATCAAGCGATCCGCAGGGGGGTTCGATTACATGACGGTGCGCCGCCGACTGCTCGCTCTCATCGCTATCTCGGGTTTGATCGTGGCCGCCTGCGGAGACGGTGCGACGACAGGCCGGGAGGGTGAGCTGCGGGCAACCGTGGAAATGGAGTACCTGGATATCGAACCCACCCTGGTGTTCCGCCCCGGAGAGCTTCGGTACGCCTCCAATCCGTGGGTCATCCACGAGGTGGTGGTGGACATAGGAACCGATGACTTCGTCCAGACCTTTGTGATCTTCGACCGGTATCTGGTCCAGGACTCGGAGCTGGTCCCGGGGTCCGGAGCCGAGAAACGGGAGTTCACTCTCTGGGATGAGGGCCCGATGAGCGCCACCCTCGAGGTCGTGGTCCCCGAAGAGTTACCCGAGGGCGAACACCGGGTCCGTCTCGACATCCCGGTTCATCTCGAAGCCTCCTACCCCGGAGCGACCCGGGCCGACGACAGGGAGACCATCCAGACCGTGGAGTTCGTCTACGAGGTGTTCCGGGCGGAGTCCCCTCTGGTCACCTTCTGCGCCCGCGCCGATCAGATCCTCTGGGAGAGGTCCCCCTTCACTCCGCAGAAATTCATCGATATCGGCGAAGACGTCCTCAGCCCTGACCAGATCGTCCGTTTCGAGGAGGCCATCCGGATCTACGAGGAGAAGGCCGCTAACCAGCTCTTTGACCCCAACGACTTCTTCGACCTGATCGAAGAGATCTGTGACGTCGAGTACAAAGAGCGCTGGATGGCCATGGCATGACCGCAACGGACCTATACCGCTACGGGACTCCGGTTCTCGCCCTGGTCCTGCTCCTCTCCGCCTGTGCCGCGCAAGGGCTTGTCCTACCCACTCCGGCTCCCGGACGTCCGACGAGCGCAACGCCCTCCCCCATCGACCTACTGGTCACGGTGGAAGGTGATCGGGTGACGGACTCCAACGAGATCACCTCTTCATGTGTGTTCCTCTACATGTGGGCCGACACCGCGGAAGGCCAGCACTGGCAGCTCGTTGCCATCAACCGCACTCTTCTGGACGCCCAGGGACAGGATGCCGAAGGCAAGAACATCTTCTGCGATACAGCCGGCCACTTCGGACCCCGCTCCTACCGGATACCGCTGTGGAAGGTACCTGCGGGGTGGTACACAGCGTGCGCCAGCGGATGCAGCGAGCCCTTCGAACATCGTGGCTAGGGG
This sequence comes from Acidimicrobiia bacterium, assembly GCA_046756405.1. Classification (GTDB taxonomy): domain Bacteria; phylum Actinomycetota; class Acidimicrobiia; order Spongiisociales; family ZC4RG35; genus JBHHWH01. The sequence goes on from JBHHWH010000011.1 coordinate 14,582, forward strand.
CGAGGGGTCTCAATTCTCCAGCGGCGACGGCCCTAATCGTTCGAGTCGATGCAGCGGCTCGGGAAACTCCTCTCGGTCGAAGCGGATGAACAGAGTGTCGACTCTTTGCGGCACTGCGTGTACCAGGTCGTACGTGGTCTCCCTGTCGGGCTCTAGCCGCCGGTAGATCTCATCGACGGTGAGCGGCAGATCGTCCACTTGGCTCAGGTCGACGCGGTCGCCCGACTCTGCGTCCCAGACCCCCCGCACCTGGCCGGCTACGACTTCAACGTGATACTGGCGGCCGCCTTCGCCTACGGGCAGCTTCGTCACCAGCAGCTTGTAGTCAGGGACGGCGTTGGCCTCCCAAATCTGGCGCTGCCAACTCAGCATCTCCCGCGGGGTGGGCTCCCCTTCGTAACCGTCGATCCCCCAGAACTCCCCCAGCGCGGCGCAGCGGAGTTCCCCACCGGCCAGCAACAGCCGTCCCGCCTGAGCCATCTGGGCACTGACAACCAGCTCGAAATCGACCGGACCCTCCCAATACCCGACGCGGAACTCCTCGGCGACCTCGTCGAGGATGGCGGCGGCGTCTTCATGGCCCGCTTCCCTGATTCGCTGGGCTAGCACCGGAAAGTACAGCGACTCTTCTTCGAAACTCTCCTCGACCGACTGATAGAAGTCGACGCAGGCCTGCTCGGCTTCGGAAACAGGAACCGGAACGCGAAGCTCGTCTCCGCGTTGGGCAATGGTGGACGGGGCACAGGCCGCCAGGAGTATCACTGCTAACGCCAACCCCCGAGGCTGTCTCATCTCACCCCTCAGTCTGGTCACCGCCCCTCGGCAGCCACAACCGGATCGTGGTTCCCTCCCCCACCTTCGAGGCCGCAGCCACCTCACCACCCATCCGCTCCACCAGACCCTCGACGATGGACAGCCCCAGCCCGCTCCCCTCCTTCCGGACCACCCTCTGACGTCCCACATAGTGGCGGTCGAAGACACGGGGTAGATCTTCTTCGGGAATTCCCACTCCGGTGTCCGAGACCTCGATTACCACCCTGTCACCGTCGTCGGCCACCCTCACCTGGACCCTCCCCGTCTCCGGGGTGTAGCGGAGAGCGTTCTCCACCAGGTTCTGGGCGATCTGGCTGAGACGGTCGGGGTCGGTCTCAACAATCACCCCCTCCGCGGCGTCCACCTCCAGGGTGACCCCCATCTCTGCGGCACGGCGACGAAAGCCCTCCACCACCTCGGCAACATGAGCCCCCACGTCCACCGTTTCTTTGCGCAGGCTGAACTCGCGCTGGTCGAGCCGGGCCAGGGTGGTGAGATCCTCGATCAGCCGACGAAGCTGGCGGCTCTGGGTACTCAACACCCCACCGATGCGCTGCACCTCGGACGGATCGAACTCGGCCTCTTCCAGGGCCTCGGCGTAGCCGCTGATCGTGGTCAATGGGGTGCGCAGGTCGTGGCCCACTCCCAGGATGAACTCCCGCTCGGTGATCCGGCTCTGCTCCAGTTCTTCCGCCATCTCGTTGAAGGCGGTGGCCACCTCGCCCAGTTCGGGGTCTTTCAGGTCGGGAACCCGCACACTCAGGTCGCCTTCGGCCAGCCGGTGTGAAGCTTCGGCCAGGGGTTCCAGCCGGCGGGTGAGCTGAGCTGACAGCAGCCGGGCCAGTAGAGCGGACAGGATGAGGATCCCCACGGCGAGCACCAACAAGCCGCGGAGGCGATCCCCCAACACCACCACCGGCGCCTCGCGGGCCAGGGCTACCAGAACGGTGAAGTCTCGATCGAGGACCTGGAGCTCCGTCGGCGTCACCACCACCAGCTCTCCGGTGCTGGTCTTAGTGAACTGGCTCTCCCCGGATTCGAGCCGGTGTAGTTCGAGCTTGATGCGATCAAAGATCTCGGACCCGGCCCTGAGCTGTTTGTCGGGCGGAATGATGGCGAAGGAGAGGTCGGAGCCACCGGCGGTCCGGCGCACCCGGTTCAGCAGCGGACCGACCCGCTCCCCTTCCAGAAGACGAAGAAGCTCCAGGCTGGCCGCCGGCCGCCGTTCCGCCTGAGCGACGGCATCGTGGATAATCGCCACCGCTTCGGCGGTGGACTTTCTCATCTCCCGGTAGGTGGCCTCCACGGCGGCGCGCTGGGCGGCCACCAGGGAACCCACCAGCACCAGGAAACCAGTGATCGCAGCCACCCCGGCGATCGTCCAGAACAGTCTCCTCCGCACTAGCTGCCCAACCGGTAGCCGACGCCCCAGACCGTCTCTATGGGGATCCCCTCCAGCTTCTTTCTGAGCTGACGGATGTGGACGTCGACGGTCCTGGTCTCCCCGAAGTACTCATACCCCCACACCGCTTCGAGGATCTGAGACCGGCTCAAAGCAAGACCCCCGTTCTCCGCCAGATACCACAGCAGGTCGAACTCCCTGGCAGTGAGCCGCGCCACCTCACCCCCTGGGGTGGTGACCATCCTCTTCCCGCCGTCGATCTCGAAGCCGGCCACCTCGATGATGCGAGGCTTGACAGGAGGCTCCTCGGCGCGGCGCAGCACCGCCTTGACCCGAGCCATCAGCTCCCGGGGTGAGAAGGGCTTGGTCACGTAGTCGTCGGCGCCCATCTCCAAGCCCAGCACCTTGTCCACTTCTGAATCCCGGGCGGTGAGCATGATCACCGGCGCCGAGGAGAACTCCCGGATCCTGCGACAGGTCTCGATGCCGTCGATGCCGGGAAGGTTGAGGTCGAGGAGGATCGCGGAAACGGGACGTATCCGCAGCCTCTCCACCGCCTCCTCACCGGTCAAGGCATGAAGGAACCGGTAGCCGTCGCGTTCGAAGAAGTCGCGCAGCATGTCGGCGATGGCGTCGTCGTCTTCGACCAGCAGCACCGATCTGGATGGTCCTGTCATCGGCCACAGTTTGGCCTAACAATTGTTAAGAACCGGTGAACTGAGTTTGAGCTTTTGAAGGGATCGCCCTGACCGTGGCCCGGACCCCACCGACGACCACCTCGTCTCCGTCGGCCACTTCGCGTCTGATCATGGCCAGACCGCGACCTCCCGCCACCGAGGTGACGGTGCCCACCTCGCGGTCGCCGTGAATGACGGGTTCTCCTCGCACCGGTGGCTCGCCGTCGAACTCCAGGATTCTCAGCAGACGGTTGACGTGGCCGCGACTGTCGATACGGGCCACCAACTCCTGACCCAGGTAGCAGCCCTTGGTGAAGCTGACCGCCACCTCTTCCAGCCCCGCCTCTTGAGGGATAGTCCGCTCGTCCACGTCCACGCCCCAACGGGACTCCCCGGCGGCGATGCGTAGCGCCTCATACTCATCCGTCGAGCCAGGATCCAGTTGGGGACGGGGCCCGACCACCAGGGTCCGAGGGACACCAGGCCAGGAAAGGTCGGCCTCCAGACCGCCCTCGCTACGACGCCAGGTCCCCGGCCCTGGCCCACCTTCATCTCCGACAGTCAGCCAGACCGGGTCGGACTCGCCCTCGATGGTCACATCCACCCGGATCCGGTACCGGCCTAAGGTGGCGGCCAGCTCCTCACCGCGCCCCGAATCGGTTACCAGCCCCAGGTCCTCCTCGTCGCGCAACACCCAGAGGAGGTGGTCCAGCTTTCCCCGAGGGGCGAGAAGAAGAGACCGTCGCACCTCCCCCGGTGCCATGGACTCCAGGTCCTGGCTGATCAGACCGTCGAGGAACTGGAAGGCGTCACCACCCCGGAACCAGACCAGGTCGGGGGACTCCGGAGTGAGCCAGGCGTTCATCTCAGACGGTGGCCAGATCCTGGAGGAAGGGGAACTTGACGAAGAACTGGATCAGCCATACCGAGATGTCGTTGAGCCGCCCCGAGACCATGACCACCCCGAACAGCGCCAGCAGGGTCCCGGAGACGATGTTGATCGGCTTGAGGAACCGCCGCAGCTTCCCGAAGGACTTGTACAGCCCCATCCCGGCGCCCAGGAACGGAATGCCGAGCCCCAACGAATAGGTGACCAACAGCAGCACACCCTTGCCGACGGTCTCCTGGGTGGCGGCGGTGGCGAGGATCACCGTGAGTACCGGGCCGATACAGGGTGTCCAGCCGAAGGCGAAGGCCGCTCCCATGGTGGGAGGGGCCCACTTGCCGAGCTTCGACGGCTTGACGTGGATCCGCTTTTCCTGGCTGAAGGCAGCCAGGAAACCCTTGTTGGACACGGTCATGGCGACCATGAGGGCCCCGAAGGCGATGATCACGAGCCCGGCGATCCGGGTGAAGGCGTTTAGGTTCTGCACCAGGAACTGTCCCAATCCGGTGGCCGCGGCTCCGATTGCGGCGAAAACCGCAGTGAAGCCGAGGATGAACAGGACGATCACCCGAAGCATTCTCCGGCTCGACACCTCTCCCGACTCGAGCTGAGAGGCCGAATAGCCGGACATCATCGACAGATAGCCCGGCAACAGCGGAAGCACGCAGGGCGAGATGAACGAGATGATGCCGGCTCCGAAGGCTATGAAGAGCTGGAGGGCAAAGGTGGCGGACTCGACGCTTTCGAACATATTTGACTAAGACAAACGGGGTAGTCGGTCGCCATCTTCCCACGATCCCGCTCCTAGCCTCGCTGGATGCGCTCATCCGTCCGTCGCGTCCTCGACCCTCTGCTCCCCGTAGCCCGGTTCACCGGCGACGACCGACGCATCGTTCTGGTGATCTGGGTTGCCGGAGTGATCCAAGGCTACGCCCAGGCCCAGGCCAGTGCTGGCCTCCCCTTCACCCGGGCCGGGCTGGGCCTGACGGAAGGAGAGATGAGCCTGCTCCTCGGCCTGGCCCGGCTTGCTGCCTTCTCCGCTCTCCCCCTCGGCTGGTTGGGTGACCGCACAGGTAGACGAAAACCCCTTCTCTGGGCGATGACCCTCGTGATCCTCGGCGGCGCGGGGGCGGGCCTCGCCGTCGACGCATGGCAGTTCGGGGTGCTCCACGCCGTGCTCAGGACCGGAACCGCGGCGGTCACCGGGCTCGCCGTTGTACTTCTCGCGGAGAACACATCGATGGCGGTGAGGGCCTACGCCATCTCCTTTTATGGAGCCGCCATCTCCTTCGGTAGCGGCCTCGCCCTGATGGCCCTTCCCCTAGCTGCCCGGGGCGGCCAGTCATGGAGGATCCCCCACCTCATCACAGGTGCTGGTTTGATCCTCCTCCCCTTCCTGGTCAAAAGGGTGCCTGAGAGTCGCATCTTCGAACCCGACCCTGAGGCCGGACACTGGCAGGAACTGGCTAGTGGCGTCTGGGCCCGCCGGTTTTGGATAGTCGTGGTGGTGAACTTCCTCTCCTCCGCCTACGGGGCGGTAGGCGCAGCGTTCTCCACTGAGCGCCTCATCAGCGATGTGGGACTGGCCACCGGCACCACCGTTCTGGTGCTACTGGTGGGAGGGACGGTGGGCGCTATCGGCTTCTTCATAGGCGGCCACCTCGCCGACGCCTGGGGACGCAGGCGCAGCTCGGTGCTCAGTCTGTTGCTGGCTCTCGGTGGAGGAACCGTCCTCTACTCCGCCACCAGCCTGGCGGTGATCGTCCCCGCGGTGATGGTTTCGGCCTTCGGAACCTTCGCCTTCGTTCCCGCCGGAGGTGCCCATCGGGCGGAACTATTCCCCACGGCGCTCCGCTCCAGCGCCAATACGGCGGCGGCCAACTTCGCCCTGGCGGGCTCGGCGGCCGGTCTCATAGCTGGGATCTACACCATCGACACCCTGGGGCTGACGGAGACCATCTACCTGCTCGGGCTGGGGATGGCTGTCTCGGCGCTGCTCACCCTTGCCCTGCCGGAGACCAAGGGTCAGGACCTAACAGCCCTCACCTAGCCCTCCGCCCGTTCGAGCCGCTCAGGCCACTCGCAGAGGGAGAACATCTCGCACTCCCCGCAGCGGGGCCTCCGGGCGTCGCAGATGTCCCGGCCGAACTGGATAATGCGCATGGACAGTCCCGCCCACTCCTTCTCCGGGAAGAGGGCCTTGAGGTCCTCTTCGATCTTCGCCGGATCCTCCTGGCGGCTGAGGCCGAGACGACGGGACACCCTTCTGACGTGGGTGTCCACGGCGATAGCGGGAATCCCCCAGGCCTCGGCAAGCACCACCGAAGCCGTCTTGCGACCCACGCCCCGGAGCTTGACCATCTCGTCGAGATCGGCCGGGACTTCACCCCCATAACGCTCCTCAAGGTCCCGAGACATCTCGATGATGGCCCGGGACTTCTGTCGGTAGTAGCCGGTGGAGTAGACGATCTTCTCCACTTCCTCGGGATCGGCCTCGGCCAGGTCGGCGGGAGTGGGGTAACGCCGGAACAGTTCTGGCGCCACCCGATTCACGTTCTCGTCGGTGGTCTGGGCGGAGAGGATCGTCACCACCAGCAGCTCCCACGGGTTCCGGTACTCGAGAGCAGTCCGGATGGTCGGGTAGCGCCGCTTCAGCCGGTTGAGAACAGCGCGGGCCTTTCCTCTCTCCTTGGGGGTGGGACGGGTTCCATCGGCTCTGAGACCTGACATGGCGGGCCATGGTATTGGTTCGTTAGATGGGATCACTACGCTCCTCCGACCCATGCCAGGTTCCCCGAAAGTCCGCGCCCTGTTGGCTCTGCTGGTCGCCGCGTTTCTCTTCGGCGCCACCTTCGTGGTGGTCAAGACTGCTCTCGACGATGTAGGACCCCTCACTTTCGTCGGCTGGCGTTTCCTCATCGGGGCTCTGCTGCTCGGCGCCTTCGCCTTCCCGAAGGGGAGACTTCTATGGCTCCACGGCCTCGTCGCCGGCATCGCCTTGTTCGCCGGCTACACCCTCCAGACCGCGGGCCTGGCACTCACCAGCGCCTCCAACTCGGCCCTCATCACCGGGATGTATGTGGTGTTCACCCCTCTCCTCGCTGCGGCCTTCTCCAGGCGACCGCCCAACCCCTGGGCCGTCGGTAGCGCCGCGGTCGCCTTTGCCGGCCTGATCCTGGTCACGGGAACCGAAGGGATCAGCTTCGGAGCGGGTGACCTGCTCACCCTGGGCTGCGCCCTGGCCTTCGCTCTTCACATCCTCGCTCTGGCCCGCTTCGCCCGGCATCATCCGGTGGTTCCATTCACCGCCGTCCAGCTCGCCGTGACCGCAGCCCTGGCCTTGGCCGCCTCCAATTTGGTCGAGGGAGGCGGTCTGCCCCCGCAATCGGTGTGGCCGGCTCTGGTTGTCGCCGGCGTTGCGGTGGGGGTCGGCGCGTTTCTCCTCCAGATCTGGGCGCAGACCGTGGTGGGTCCTGCCACCGCCGCGGTGGTGCTCGCCGCCGAACCAGCCTTCGGGGTGGCCACCGCCTGGGTGGTCCTCGGCGAGCGCCTCGACCCCTCAGGCTGGCTGGGAAGCGCCCTTATCGTGGCCGCCATCTTCGTGGCGGTGACCCGACAAGCCGACGAACCCGCCCTGAGGGCCGAGGCGGTGACTCCAGCTCACTGAACGGAGCGACTCGGACCTGCTTGGAGGCGGCGGGCGAGACGCATCAGAACGCGGATGGCCAGGATCACCCCGAACAGGGCCAGAAGCAGGACCACCGCCATCTCCCCCCCTGTGGTGTACGGCCGGTGGCAGTTCTCCAGTCCACCGGGGCACAGTCCGTAGCCGGTCCCGCCTCCCAGGAGATCGACCAGGACCAGTATCGGCACCACTCCGATGAACACCGCCAGGGCCGAGAGCAGGAAAACCGCGAGTCTGATCAAGAACACAGCCACGTCAACGAGACGGTAACCCGATCGGGTTCCGAAGCGGCATACAATCGCCGCCCGTGCCGACCTACTTCGCAGAGCCCTTCACCGACGCCGAGACTGACGTCCTCCGTCGCTTCTTCACCAACACCGACCGCCCCGTCTTCGCCCTGATCAACCTCCCCGAAGTGGTCAAAGGAGCGCTGTTCGCTCGATACTCCCGCTCCCCCAAGTCCCTGCGTCGTCTGTTCCTCGACGAGTTCGTCGAGAACCCGGAAACCGGGATCGACGCCCTGGCCCTGCGGGTCAGCGATGACGATCCGCTGGTCGCCACAAAGAAGGCCGAACAGCTCTACAAGCGGATCTTCTTCGACTACGGAGACGACTCGGTGGCCCAACTGGGTGGAGCCCACCTCGCCTGCGAGCAGGCCTCCAACCTCCTCACCAAGGTCCTCGAATGGGGGCGGCTCGCCGCCTATCTGGAACAGTCCACCCGCTACATCCGCTACGACACCCGGCTGGGTGACCGCTACCGCTACTTGACCCCCGACGAGATCGCCACCTCGCCCTTTGTCGAGGCCTATGCCCAGCACATGGAGCGGGTGTTCGACACCTATACCCGGCTGGTGATCCAGATGACCGACGTCTACGAGGAGCGTTTCCCCCACCAGGAGGGAGACCCGCAGTGGGTGTGGAAGGCCACGATCCGGGCAAAGGCCTGCGACACGATCCGGGGTCTGCTCCCCATCGCCACCCTCTCCAACGTTGGCATCTACGCCACCGGCCAGGCCTACGAGATGGCCCTGGTACGGATGCAGGCCAGCCCCCTGGCCGAAGTCCGAGACTACGCAGCGATGATGCTGGAAGAACTGCGCAAGGTCATCCCATCGTTTCTGACCAGGGTGGACCTGGAGGAGCGGGGGAAGCGTTGGTCCCAGTACCTGGATGAGGTACGGGCCGACCTGGAGCAGATGGCCGCCGATCTGCCACCAGCAGCTGATCCGGGGCCCGGGGTCACCCTCACCGACTGGGATCCCGAGGCGGAGTTGAAGATCGCTGCTGCGGCGCTGTATGCCGTATCTGAATTACCCGACGCAAAGCTCACCCAGATTGTCGGCACGATGACTGATGAGGAGAGGGCCCGGATCGTCGCCGCCATGGTGGGAGACCGCGCCAACCGCCGTCACAAGCCGGGACGGGCCATGGAACGCACTAGCTACCGCTTCGACGTCAAATGCGACATCGGCGCTTTCCGCGACCTCCAGCGGCACCGGATGATGACCATCGAGTGGCAGCGCTACTCCACCCGCCTCGGCTACGACCTTCCCGACGAGGTGGCGGCTCAAGGGCTGGAGGCGGAATGGAGGGCGATCATGGACTCGGCCGGAGAGCTGTACGAGGAGGTGAGGGAAGAACTCGGTCCCGACGTGGCCCAATACGTGGTTCCCTTCGGTTACTACGTCCGCTTCGTGGTGGAGATGAATCCCCGGCAGGCCTTCCATCTGATCGAGCTGCGTAGCCAACCCGCCGGACATCCCTCCTACCGCGCCGTGGCCCATGAGATGCACCGTCAGATCGCCGAAGTGGCAGGACACCGGCTGGTCGCCGAGGCGATGAAATACGTCGACTACACCGACATCGATCTCGAGCGCCTGGAGGGAGAACGTCGCTCCTATCGCAAGCGGGAAGCGGCAGCGAAGTCGACCTGAGTCCCGCCGTCTTTGGGGTTAACGTCACCCCATGGCCAAGTTCGACGTCGACGAGATGATCCGCCGCTTCAAGGAGAGAGCCCAGGCCGTCAAGGACCGGCCCCTACCTCCTGTTGCTGGAGAGGAGCGGAGGAAGTTCATCGCCCAAGCCCAGGCCGACTACACCGACTTCGCCCTCATCGCCAGCGCCGAATGGTCGGTCGAGGAAGGTCACCTGGTGCTGCGCATCCCCCTCGCCGGCTCAGACTGAGGGAACCATGCTCGACAAGAGCCTGGTGCTCGTCTCGGGCAAGGGCGGCGTCGGCAAGTCGGCCGTGGCCGCAGGGATCGCTCTTCTCGCCCAACGGCATGGGCTTCGGGTGCTCGCTATCGAGATGGGCTCTCCGGGTGGCCTGAGCGCCCATTTCGGCGGGGGACCCCTCGAGTTCCAACCCCGAGAAGTGCGCCCGGGCCTCCACGCCCTGCGGGTGGTCCGCTCCCAGGCCCTCCTCGAGTACCTCTCCCTACAGCTCCGTGTCCCCGGAATGGGACGTTTCGGCCCCGTCGCCCGAGCCTTCGACGCTCTGGCCACGGCCACCCCGGCGATACGGGAGATCATCACCATCGGAAAGGTGCTCTGGGAGGTCAAGTCGGAGCGTTGGGACCTGGTCGTCGCCGACGCCCCACCCACCGGCCAGATCGGCTCTTTCCTTCGGGCCCCCCTCAGCATCGCCGACTTGGTGCCCACGGGAAGGGTGCGCGCCCAGGCCGACTGGATGCGGCAGATCCTCGCCGACTCCCAACGAACCCGGCTGGTCCTGGTGACACTCCCCGAAGAACTGCCCGTAACCGAAGTCTTGGAGACGACCGCTTGGCTGGCCCAGGAGAGCCTCGTGGCTCCGCCCCTGGTCGTAGCCAACAGGGTCCTTCCCGAACTCAAAGACTCCTCGACTCCCGGGGGTCCCCTGGGAGAGATCGCCACTCTCCATCGGTCGCTGCTGGAGGAGCAGCACCGCTGGCTCGGAGAGCTATCAGTGGGTCTGAGACTCCCCTTCCTGTTCGGGCTGTTCACCCCCGGTGAGGTGGCGGTCCATATCAGCGACCTCCTGGAGACGGTGACATGACCCGAACGGTGGTGATCACCGGTGCCGGTGGCGTGGGCAAGACCACCATCGCCGCCGCCGTGGGGTTGACCGCCGCCCGGAAGGGCATGCGCACCCTCGTGGTCACCGTCGACCCTGCTCGACGACTGGCCGACGCCCTGGGCCTCGATGAGCTGGGAAACGAGCCCCAGCCCCACCGCGAAGAGCCTCTCCTCTGGGCGGCCATGCTGGACTCGACGGCCTCCTGGCGGGCCGTCGCCATGCGCCATGCCGATCCCGAGATCGCCACCCGGCTCGCCGACAACGAGTTCTTCAGAGCGGCCTCAGAGCACTTTCCCGCCTCCCAGTCCTACGCCGCCGCCGACCAGGCGGTGACCTTCGTCCAGGCCAAGGCCTGGGACCTGGTGGTCGTGGACACCCCACCGGCCGCGGGAGGAATCGACTTCTTCGCCGCCCCCGCCCAGATGGCCGACTTGGTTGGAGGCCGCCTGTTGCGCTGGCTCACCGGAGGCCCCCTTCCCGGCCGACGCTTCTTCTACAACCGGGCAGCACGCCCTGTGCTTCGCATGGCGGGGAGCATCCTGGGATCCGATCTTCTGGAGCGGGTCGCCGAGTTCCTCCTCGATCTCCGCACCACCTACGACGGGGTGTCCCGCCGCGGCCGTCAGATCGAACAGGTGATGCGGGAGGCGGCGATCCTCGTCATAACCACCGGCGACCCGGCGCCGGTCGGCGAAGCGGTCCGTTTCTACCGCGACCTGCCCCGCCTCGCCGGCAGCCCCACGGCGGTGGTCTTCAACCGGGCCCTGCCCGACTCCTGGATAGATCCGCCGATACCGGAGGGAACCTCCCCGGAGTTAACTCAACTAGGCCGCATGTGGGGAGCGGAGACCCTCAGACAGAAGGACGTGAGGGAGGAGTTCTCGGCCCGTTACGGGGCGGTGGTAGCTGCCGTGCCGTGGTCGCCACGTCCTCCCACCGATATCGAAACCCTCGCCGCCCTTATGGCCGAGGCCTCGGGAGTCCCATGGGACCGGCTCGGTATCCCCTGAGGAACCTCTCTCCCCTACAGGATGGCCCTCGGACCGAGGAGTTCCTTCAACTCGGCGAACAACGAGGACCTGGGCTCCACCCGAAGCTCGTTTCCCAGCTTCAGCACCTTGGTGTTGCCGTTGTCGGTCATGTGCAGGTACACGGGGGCCGGACCGGGATGGTTCTGGAGGATCCCCTTGAGACTGGTCACCACCTCGGGCGTGAGACGGGCTGCCGGGACGGTCAGCCTGACTACCGAGTCGTCCCGTAGTTCCAGCTCCTTGATCTCCCGGGCCACGACCTTTACGTCGTCGCCGCGGTGGTCGAGGGTTCCCGAGACCACCAAAATCGCATCTTCGACGATGAGCGGACCGAAGTCGTTGACGGTCCGGGGAAAGGCGATGCACTCCACGGAGCCTTCGAGGTCTTCGAGTTGGAAGAAGATCATCGGGTCTCCGCCCCTGGTCCAGCGCCGGGTCACCGCCCCGACGATCCCGCCGACGGTCACCTGGGTTCGATCCGACAGCTCCTCGAGCTGAGAGAGAGACGAGGTGGAGGCCGCCGCCACAGCCGTACCGGCCGAGAGCAGCGGATGATCGGAGACGTACAGGCCCAGCATCTCTTTCTCCAAAGCCAACAGGGTCTTCTGGGCCCACTCGGTGTCGGGGATATCGATCGTCTCCTCACCGACCATCTCGGCCTCCCCGGCGAAGAGGGAGAACTGGCCCATCTCCTCGTTACGTCTCCGCTCCAAGACGGTGTCGAGAATCTGGTCCGCCACCATCATCAGCCCCTTCCGGGGGTGGCCCAGGGCGTCGAAGGCTCCCGCCTTGATCAGCGATTCCACTGTGCGGCGGTTGAGCACCGAAGGGTCGACTCGGTCGACAAAGTCGAGGAACGACTCGAAGCGCCCCTCCTTGTCCCGGGCCTCGACGATCCTGCCCACCACTCCTTCTCCCACATTGCGGATCGCGGAGAGTCCGAAGCGGATCCGGCCGTTGTGAACGGTGAAGTCGGATTCCGACTCGTTGACGTCGGGAACGAGGACCTCGACGCCCAACTGCCGGCATTCATTCAGGTAGAGGGCGGTGCGGTCTTTGTCTCTCTTGGTGGCGGTGAGAAGAGCCGCCAGATACTCCGCCGGGTAGCGGGCCTTCAGATAGGCGGTCTGATAGGCCACCAGGCCATAGGCGGCGGCGTGGGAACGGTTGAAGCCGTACCCGGCGAAGTGTTCGATGAGCCGGAACATCTCCCGGGCGGTTTCCTCGGAGTGTCCCTGTTCGACACATCCCCGGATGAACTTCGCCTCTTCGGCTTCCATCACCGATTTGATCTTCTTCCCCATGGCCGCCCGGAAGCGGTCGGCGTCGGCCATCGAGTAACCGGCCATCTCCTGGGCCACCATCATCACCTGCTCCTGGTACACCATGATCTGGTAGGTGTCGGCCAGCTTGTCTCCGAGGGCTGGGTGCAGCTCTTCGACCTCGACCCGACGGTTTTTCCGGTCGGCGTAGAGAGTGTGCATGTTGGCCCCCATGGGCCCAGGGCGGTAGAGGGCTACGAGGGCGATCACGTCTTCGAAGGAGTCGGGCTTGAGCGAACGGATCAGCGCCCGCATCGCCGACCCTTCCATCTGGAACACCCCGATGGTGTCTCCTGCCCGCAGCAGCTCAAAGGTCTTCGGATCGTCGAGCGGAACATTGTCGATGTCCACCCGCTTGCCGCGAGTCCGCTCGATCAGCTCCAGACAGCGCTCGATGATCGAGAGGTTGCGAAGACCCAGGAAGTCCATCTTCAGCAACCCCAAGGCCTCCACAGCGTGCATCTCGAACTGGGTGACTACCTCAGCGTCGTCACCCTTGCGCTGGATGGGGACGATGTTGGTCAGGGGTTCGGGAGCGATGACCACCGCGGCGGCATGGATCGAGTCCTGGCGGCGTAGGCCTTCAAGCCCCCGGGCAGCGTCGACGATCTCCCGCACCGCTGGGTCCGCCTCATACATGTCCCGCAGTCCCTGGGCATTGGCGTACCAGTCCTTGAGGTCCGCCGGAGCATCTGGGTCGACGGGGTTCAGCACCTGGTCGAGGGTGGGGTCTTTACCCAGTATCGACGGCGGCATGGCCTTGGCGATCCTGTCTCCCATGCCGTAGGGGTGGCCCAGCACCCGGGCGGCGTCGCGGATGGCCTGTTTCCCTTTGATGGTGGAGAAGGTGATGATCTGGGCCACCCTGTCCTGGCCGTACCTCTCTGCGGCGTAGCGGATCATCTCCCCCCGATGACGCTCGTCGAAGTCCATGTCGATGTCGGGCATCTGCTTCCGTCCCGGGTTGAGGAAGCGCTCGAAGATGAGTCCATAGGCCAGGGGATCGATGTCAGTGATACGCAGGGCATAGGAGACGATCGATCCGGCGGCTGAGCCCCTGCCGGGTCCGACCCGTATCCCGCTCTCCCGGGCGTGGCGGATCAGGTCCCACACGATGAGGAAATAGGAGGGGAAACCCATCTCCTCGATGATCTTCAGTTCGTGCTCGACCCGCTCCCAAACTTCGGCCCCCGGTTCGGGACCGTACCGGCCCCTTATCCCCTCTTCGACCAGCCTGCGCAGATAGGAGACCTCGGTCTCGCCTTCGGGGACCGGGAAGTGCGGCAGCAGCACCCGGTCGAACTCGATGTCGACGTTGGCCCGCTCGGCAATCCACAGGGTGTTGTCGCAGGCCCTGGGGAACTTGTCGGCGGGGAACAGGGCCCTCATCTCGGAGGAGGTCTTCAGGTAGTGCTCGGCCCCATCGAAACGGAGCCGGTTGGGGTCGTCGCGGTGGGATCCGGTCTGGATGCACAGGAGGACGTCGTGGGTGTCGTGTTCTTCACGACGGGTGTAGTGGGCATCGTTGGTAGCCAGAAGAGGCGCGCCGATCCGGGCAGCGATGTCTACCAGATCAGGGAGGATTCGCTTTTGGGCCTCCATCCCGTGGTCTTGAAGCTCGATGAAGAAACTGTCCCGACCGAAGATGTCCTGGAATCTGGCTGCGGCCGCCACGGCGGCGTCGAAGTCCCTGACCGCGTCTCCCTTGTTCCCCTCCTCGCTGATCGCGTCGGGGGCCAGCAGTTGGGGGATCATCCCTCCAAGACAGCCCGACGTGGCGATGATTCCCTCGGAGTGTTCAGCGAGCAGCTCCAGGTCCACTCTCGGCTTGTAGTAGTAACCCTCTAGGAAGGCTCGAGAGGAGAGCCGGAGCAGATTCCGGTAACCAGCCTGATTCTCGGCGAGGAGGATCATGTGGTAGCGCCTGTTGGCAGCGCCGACGGGCCTGTCGAAGCGGGAGCCCTCCACCACATAGGCTTCGATCCCGATGATCGGCTTTATCCCCTCTTTGTTGGCCGCCTCGACGAAGTCCACCGCCCCGTAGAGATTGCCGTGGTCGGTGATAGCGATAGCCGGCTGGCTGTCGGCGGCAGCGGCAGCGACCACGTCCTTGATGCGGGCCGCGCCGTCGAGCAGTGAATACTCGGTGTGAAGATGAAGGTGGGCGAAGGACACTTTCAGCGGGCCTCGGACTTACATGGTTGTAGTTCCTCGAATCTAGCACCGCGCCCTCTACCTGGCGACGTCGCGAAAAGAGCCGCTGAGACCCTCAGATCAGAACCGAGACCACCGCGAGTACCGCCAAAACCAGGGGCACGGCGATCCGCACTCGAACTGCTCCGGGACCGCGCAAACGCGACCAGGCCTCCCCCACCACGAAACCAGTGATCAGCCCCCCAAGATGGGCCTCCCAGGCCACCCCTGGGATCAGGAACGGGATCGCCGCGTTGATGACGAGGAGAAACCCGATCTGGCGCAGCAGCATTCGCCCCTGGATCGTGTTGCGCCTGTGGACTGCCCAGTTGAGCCACACCCCGAACAGTCCGAAGATGGCTCCCGAGGCACCCACGGCCTCCTCGAAGGGGCTACCCAGGTAGAAGAAGAAGGCCCCTCCCACTCCGGCGGCAGCCAGATAGAGAGCGATGTAGGGGCCGGTCCCTACACCCCGCTCAACCTGGGGGCCCAACACCCACAGGGCCCACATGTTGAACAGGATGTGGGTGATCGAGGCGTGGAGCAGTACCGGAGTGAACAGCCGCCACCACTCCCCCGCCGCCACCGCGGCGTTGATTTGCGCCAGGTCCTGGAGGATCGGGTTGGTGGGGTTACCGAACCCGGTGATGACATAGAAGGCGATGGCTGCTGCCACCAGGGCCTTGGTGGCAGTGGCAGGAGCACCAAGCCTTGTCCGACGGACTCGGGCCACCGGGATCACCCTCTGGCCTCCCTCCTCTCGGAGGCACTCCGGACAGCGCTGTCCTACGGCGGCGTCGGTCGAGCATTCGGCGCAGATAGGACGGCCGCACCTGCTGCAGCGGAGCAGAGTGTGTCGATGAGGATGCCGGTAACAGACCGGGGCCTCCGTGGTGGGATCCTGGGTCACTCGCCCGACGCTACCTGACCCTTCCTCTTACTCCGGGTTCTCAGCCTCGAGAACCGCCAGGACTTCGGCGAGGTCGTCGGGAAGGGGTGCTTCCACTTCGAGACGATCTCCGGTCCGGGGATGAGCCAGTTCAACCCGGCGGGCGTGGAGGAAGATCCTGGGGGCTTCGACACGGCTCTGCGACCGGGCATAGACCCTGTCTCCCACCACTGGATGGCCAATGGCGGCGAAATGGACCCGGATCTGGTGGGTGCGGCCGGTCTCGAGGGTGACCCGGAGCAGGGAGCACCCGGCCTCCTCGTAGGCGCGCTCCACTTCGTAGTGAGTACGGGCTGGCCTGCCCGCAGGAACCACCGCCTGTCGGGTGGGGTGGGTTGGATGACGGCCTATGGGAGCGTCGACGGTCCCCGTGGGGGCATCGAAGGTGCCTTCGACCAATGCCAGGTACTCGCGCCTGATCTCCCGCCTGCCCATCATCGGGGTGAGCGCTCGATGGGACTCCTCGGTGCGGGCAACCACGAGCACACCCGAGGTGTCCTTGTCCAACCGGTGAATCAGGCCCCAGCGTCCCGCGGCTCCGACTCCCTCCAGTTCGGGGTAGCGGTAAAGGAGACCTGCAGCGAGGGTTCCGCGGCTATGCCCTGCGCCGGGGTGAACGACCACACCGGCGGGCTTGTCCACCACTATCAGGTCGTTGTCCTCGTACAGCACGGAGAAGGAGACTGGTTCCGGCGCCAGCATCTCCGGTTGCGGAGGGGGAGGAGCCACGAGAACCGAGCCGGCGCTCACCCGCTGGCCAGCACGGGCGGGCTGGCCGTCCAGTATCACTCCCCGTTCCACCATCTCCCGGGCGACGCTCCTACTCACCTTCATCAGGACGGAGAGGGCCCGATCCACCCGGGAGCCCTCCAGCTCCTGGGGCACTTCTAGGTGGAGTCGCTCTTCCACGAGGCAATCAGTAGCAGGACCACCGCGGTGAAGATCGAGGTGTCGGCAAGATTGAAGGTGGGTATGCGCCAGAGAACGATCCAGTCGATGACCAGACCGTCGAGGAAGCCATCGCCCCGAAAGATCCGGTCGGCCAGGTTGCCCAGTGCTCCTCCGAGGATCAAGGCGAGGGCCACAGTGTCGACGGGATGGCGTTCTAGGCGCAGGGTCCACAGGATTCCCAGGGCGACGCCAATGGCTATCAGCCCTATGAGAGGACCTGCTCCTTGGAAGAGGGAGAAGGCCGCTCCCGAGTTCTCGGTGTAGCTGAAACGCAGCAGTCCAGGGATGACCGTTACCGGGTCCGACTTGAAACGGACTGCGGCGTAACGCTTGGTAGCCAGGTCGACCGCTACCACCGCCACCGCGACGGCTATCCCGAGGATGTAGCGACGGATCAAGAAACCTTGGAGGCGCAGTCGACGCAGAGCGTCGAGTAGGGAAGGACGTTGAGGCGCTCCACGGGGATCGCTTTCCCGCACTTCTCGCAGATGCCGTATTCCCCGGTGCCTATCCGCTTCAGAGCGTGGTTCACCTTGTCTAGCAGGTCGAGGGTGTTGCGCTCGATGGAGAGTTCCTTGGCGTACTCAAGCTTCACTGAACTCGACTCGGGGTCGCCTGGGTCAGGGCTGCGGTCCGAGGAACTCTCGGTGAGCCGCGCCTCTTCCAGCTCCTTCTGATACTCCTGGACCAACTTGGTCAGCCGCTCGCGCTCTCCCTCAAGGCGTTTGCGGAAGCGCTCCAGCGTCGATCTGGCGAGTTTTCTAACCATGGCTCTCCATCGAAAGGCGGGCAACCCTACCAAGAACTGTCATGGAAGGCCTAGTTTGCGGCGGGCCGAATCCACATCCAGTTGGGCCACGCGGAACACCTTGGAACGACCGTTCATTCCGGCCACAAGCTCCACGTCCGTCTCCAGTACCCTCTCCAGCAGCGACACCAGCTCGGAGTTCGCTCGACCCCCCTCAGGTGGTGCGGTCACCCGAATCTTGATCCTGTCCCCGTGGACCCCCACGATCTCACTGCGGGAGGCTCCCGGCACCGCCCACACCAAGAGGTGCACCCCCTTTCCCCCTGGCTGTATCGGAGCGGTCGACACCCCGGCACGGTAGGCGAAACAAACCGCCAAAGACAACCGCACCGGGCGCCTACCATTGCCCGCCACCCATGACCGCGAACCAATTCCCCAAGCCGGCGTTCGAAAGGGTCGAACCGACCGTCCATTTCCCTTCCCTCGAACGCGACATCATCGAGTTCTGGCGGCGCACCGACGCCTTCGCCAAGTCGGTCCGGATGAGACCGGAGGACCGTGAGTACGTCTTCTACGACGGCCCTCCCTTCCCCACCGGGAGCCCCCACTACGGCAACCTGCTCGCCGGGGTCATCAAAGACATGGTCCCTCGCTACTGGACGATGCGCGGTTACCGGGTGGAGCGCCGCTTCGGTTGGGATACCCACGGCCTCCCCATCGAAATGGAGGTGGAGAAACGGTTGGGAATCTCCGGACCCCGGGATATCGCCGAGTACGGCGTGGCTCGGTTCAACGAGGCCTGCCGCCTCGAGGTGCAGGCCAACACCGAGACCTGGGAGGTGCTCACCGAGCGGATCGGTCGCTGGGTTGACTTCGAAAACGACTACAAGACCATGGACCCTGAGTTCATGGAGACGGTCTGGTGGGTCTTCAAGCAGCTCTGGGACCGGGGGATGATCTACAAAGCCATGAAGGTGCTCCCCTACTCGTGGGGTGCCACCACACCTCTGTCGAACTTCGAGGCCAACCTCGACTATCGCGAAGTCGAAGACCCTTCAATAACGGTCCGGCTGAAGGTCACCTCCGACAACGGGGTAGTGAACAACGGCGACTACCTGCTGATCTGGACTACCACGCCTTGGACCCTCCCCGGCAACCTCGCGGTGGCGGTAGGCCCGGATCACACCTACGCCCGGGTGGCCAGCGGCGGCGACCACTATTGGGTAGCAGCCGATCGAGTAGGTGACATCTTCGGCGAGGACGCCCTGACCGTCGCCACGGCGATCGGGGCCGAGCTAGTGGGAGCTAGCTACGAGCCCCCCTTCGACCACTTTTCCTACCTCGGCGATCAGGGCGCCTTTCGGATCATCACCTCCGACGACGTGACCACCGAAGAGGGCACGGGACTTGTCCACATGGCCCCCGCCTACGGGGAAGCAGACTTCTTCTCCCTCCAGGAGGCTGGTCTGGACCTCCTGGTGGACCCGGTGGACAGCCGTGGCAACTTCACCAACGAGGTGCCCGAGGTGGCTGGCCTAAATATCAAAGAAGCAGACGAGGTTCTGATCCGTATGCTGAAGGAGTCAGACAAGCTGGTCAGACAAGAGCGGATCGTCCACTCGTACCCCTTCTGTTACCGCACCGCCACTCCCCTCATCTATAAGGCGATACCCACCTGGTTCGTCGCCGTTGAAGGCCTCCGCGAGAGGACGGTGGAGATCAACGACACGATCCACTGGGTACCCGAGCACGTGGGAAGGCGCCGTTTCGGCAATTGGCTGGCCAATGCCCGTGACTGGGCCATCTCCCGCAACCGGTATTGGGGTTCGTGCATCCCGGTGTGGGAGTGCGACGAGTGCGAAGAGCAGGTGGCAGTGGGAGCCCTCGACGAGCTGGAGGCCCTGTCGGGCCAGCGCCCCGACGACCTCCACAAGCACATCGTCGACGAGGTCATGTGGGACTGCACGTCCTGTGGCGGAACGATGGTCAGGGTCCCAGAGGTCCTCGACTGTTGGTTCGAGTCCGGCTCTATGCCCTATGGGAAGCTGCACTACCCCTTCGAGAACAAGGAACGGTTCGAGGCGACTTTCCCCGCGCAGTTCATCGCCGAGGGCCTCGATCAGACCAGGGGCTGGTTCTACACCCTGATCGTCCTCTCTACGGCTCTGTTCGACAAGCCGGCCTTCGAGAACTGCGTGGTCAACGGGCTGATACTCGCTGAGGACGGGCGGAAGATGTCGAAGAGCCTCAAGAACTACCCCGACCCTTCGGTGATCTTCGACGAATACGGGGCCGACGCTCTGCGGGCCTTCTTGATCAACTCGCCGGTGCTTCGTGCCGAGCCACTGCGCTTTTCGAAGAGCGGCGTGGCCGAAGTCGTGCGCACGGTGCTGCTTCCGCTGTGGAACACCTACAGCTTCTTCACCACCTACGCCGAAGCCGACGGCATCACCCTCGACGACCTCGACGATGCCCCGCCTCCCCAGGAACGCCCTGAGATGGATCGCTGGATCCTCTCGGTCCTCCAAAGCCTCATCGACGATGTGAACACCCAGATGGAGGGCTACTACCTCTACAACGTGGTGCCGCCCACCCTGGGATTCATCGACCACTTGACCAACTGGTACATAAGACGTTCCCGGCGTCGCTTCTGGCGAGCCCGGGGCGAGAGCGGCGAGGGTGATGCCGACAAGCTCGCCGCCTTCGCCACCCTCTACGAGGTCCTCACTACCTTCATCGAAGTGCTGGCGCCGGTGCTTCCCTTCATCACCGAACACCTGTATCTGGACCTGGTCGCCCGCCACGATCCGGAGGCTCCTACCAGTGTCCACCATCGCGAATTCCCCTCGGCCGACTCCTCCCTGATCGACGCCGAGCTAGAGAAGTCGATGGCAACGATCCGGGAGGTGGTCCGCCTGGGGCGCAACCTGCGCAAGGGTCAGGGCATCCGTGTCCGCCAGCCCCTGGGCCGCCTCACGGTTCTCACCGGAGATCCCGAGGTAGCTCGTGCAGTCAGCGACCACTCCGAGGTCATCGCTGAGGAGCTGAACGTCAAAGAGATCGCAGTCAGTCCCGATGAGGGTGCAATGGTGCATCTCTCCGCCAAGGCCAACTTCCGCCGTTTGGGTCCGGTCCTCGGCCGAAGGATGGGCGAGGTGGCCTCTGCCATCGCCGCCCTGTCCCACGACGAGGTGGCGAAGCTGGTGGCGGGTGAGACCCTCGAGGTAGCCGGAGTCGACATCGGACCCGAGGAGGTGGTGGTCGAGCGAACCCCGGTCGCAGGCACCATCGTCGACGCCGGACCCTCCTTCGCCTGCGCCCTCGACACCACTATCACCGAGGAGCTACGACTGGAAGGGCTGGCACGTGAGATCATCAGCCGGGTCCAGGGCCTGCGACGGGAGGCAGGCTTGGCAGTGACTGACCGGATAGAGCTCACCTGGTACACCGAGGACGCGGAGCTGGCTGCGGCCATCGAAACCCACCAGGAGCACATCGGCTCGGAAGTGCTGGCTACCTCACTAGTCCGAGCTGATTCACCTGCCGGGGAAAGGGTGGAGGTGGACCACTCGAAGGTGTGGCTAAAGGTCCTTCCCGCCTGAGCTAGTCGGTCTCCGGCGGCCTGGCCTCACTGGTGTCGGTCTCGGCGCCCTCTCCGTCTTCGTCTACCGGCAGGGTGAACTCCTCGACGTCGGTGTGTGTCTCCTCTTCGACCGTCTCACCGTCCGAGCTCTCGGCCGTGTCGGCCGAGACGGAGGAGATGGCCTCGTCCATTTCGTCGAGCCTGTCGGCCACGGTGGTGGCGAGCACCGCGAGCTGGTTTCGCACCTCGGCGACGCGGCGGGAGAGTTCCTCCATCTCCGCCTCCACCGCGGCACGTTTGGTGTTCCGCTCTTCCAGCCACTCCTCGGCCTCGGTTCTTGCCTCCTCCAGGATCCGCTCCGCTTCCTGCCTGGCGTCGGCGAGGATCCGATCGGCCGTGGCCTGGGCGGCCACCAGGGCCCGGCCCACCGCGCTCTCGTCGATCTCGGCGCTGGCCACCGGCTCCGGAGCCCTCTCCACGCTCTCGATCCGCTCCTGCAGCTCCCGCATGGCGGCCACCACCTCGTCGAGAAAGTCGTCTACCTCGTCGAGGTCGTAGCCCCGCAAGGCGGTGGCGAAGGTCTTCTTTTCTATTTCCTCAGGAGTGAGGGCCATGTATCAACCTTTCGAGCTGTCGGGAAGGATACGAATCCCCGACGTCGGCTCCAAGGACCGCCCCCCTTCAGGCTCAGATCAAGCCACGAAGGAGTTGGATGGCGATGAGAAGGACGATGGGTGACAGGTCGAGGGCCCCATGCCCGATCCGGATCGGAGGCAGCACCTTCCGGATCGGAGAAATCACCGGGTAGATGATGCGGTCGAGGAATGCCTGGACTTTCCCCAAGGGATGGACGCTCGAGACCCGGATCCAGGAGAGAATCACCCAGGCGAATACGGCATAGAAGTAGAGCTCGAGAGCCAGATCTACCAGGCCACGGATGCTCACCGTTCAGTCGATGTCGTTGAGTTCATAGACACCCAGCGAGGCGAGGCGGCGCTTCTCGTCCCTGCTCAGGGTCACCCTGGAGGGCAACACGAGCACCAGCCCTTCCCCTACCTTGCGCATGGAACCGTCGAGGGCGTAGATGAGACCCGAGGAGAAGTCCACCACACGCCGGACCAAATCCGGGTCGGTGTTGCGCATGTCCAAGACCACCGGCACCCGTTCCCTGACCCTGTCGGCCAGGATGCGGGCGTCGGCGAACTCCTCGACGACGAGGATGTCCGACTGAATCTCCACCGGGCGGACCATGCCCCGCGAGGTGGGGGGCTCGACTCGCCGCCCCATGGGCTCCTCCTGGGGTCTGGTGGCGGCCCGCGAGGTCGGCGGCGGCTCTACCCGCCGTCCTTGGGTGAGGGGCGGAGGTGGTTCGATCCCCGGCTCTGCGGCGGGGCTGGGACCGTTTGCTTCAGCTTCGATCTGGTCTTCGTCCACCAGGCCTAGGTAGACGAGGGCTTTTGAAAAGAGTGAGGACATCTGGCGCTCCGGTCAGTCGCGGGGGCCAAAGATAGCCCGTCCGACCCGAATGATCGAAGCACCTTCGTCAATGGCGACTTCGTAGTCGTCGCTCATCCCCATCGAAAGGTCTTCCACGGACGGATAGCTGGCCTTCGCCTGATC
Organism: Acidimicrobiia bacterium; assembly: GCA_046756405.1. Taxonomy (GTDB): domain Bacteria; phylum Actinomycetota; class Acidimicrobiia; order Spongiisociales; family ZC4RG35; genus JBHHWH01. The sequence goes on from JBHHWH010000011.1 coordinate 37,502, forward strand.
GCGGAGTTGGCGCATCCGTCGGAAGTAAGGACGGCTGTCCTCGGGATGGTCGGTGAGTGGGGGAATGGCCATGAGGCCTCTGACGTCGAGACCTAACTCGAACATCCACTCCAGGGTGGGCATCACTTCATCGGGGGCCACCCCGGCTTTCTGGGGCTCCATGCCCACATTGACCTGAAGGAGCACAGGTGGCGCGTGGCCTCTTCCCTTGAGCCAGGCGCTGGCCAGGGAACGGCGGTCCATGGAGTGGAGGAGATGGGTTAGTGGCCTCACCAGGCGAGCCTTGTTGGATTGAAGGGCGCCCACGAAATGCCAGCGGATGTCGGAGGGCAGGAGCTCCACCTTGTCCATCATCTCCTGGGCCCGGTTCTCTCCGAAGTCCCGCTGGCCGAGGTTATAGACCTCCATGATGTCGGTCACTGTCTTGGCCTTGGAGACTGCGACCACTGTTACCTCATCGGGGTCCCGCCCGGCCCGCACGGCGGCCCGTGCCACCGACTCCATCACCCGGGCGTAGCTCACGGCAGCCAACCCAGGGCGGCGAGACGCTCAGGATCCCGGTTCCTGCGGTGGCTGAACCAACCCGGTTCGTGGTAAGTGCAGCGCCGGACGTCGCTGATCTCCACCCCATCGAGCTGACGAGCGATGACCGCGGGGAGGTTCACCGATGTTGTTCCCCAGGATGTGGTGGCCTGCTCATCGGGGAAGAGCTGGGCGACCTCGGGGCCCACTTCAAAACAGCAAGGCCCGATCCCCGGCCCGAGAACCGCCTGGCGTGGTGCATAACCAGCGGCGACCATCACAGCCCGGAGATGGCCGACCACGTCTTCACTGGCCCCGGGCCATCCGCAATGGGCGGCTCCGACAGCACCTTCTGCGATCAGGACCACTCCGAAGCAGTCGGCGGTGAAGACCGCTATGGGCAGCCGGCTCACCGTGGTCCACAGGGCGTCGGCCTCCCCGGTCTGGCCCGGCTCCTCCACCCGGACGACACCACTACCGTGCACCTGGTGGACGGTGGCCCAGGCGGGCCCTATGGCCAGTTCCAGACTCAGCGCAGTACGGGCTCTGAGGTCGTGGCGCAGATCACCCTCGGAGGCCTCACTAAACGCCACACCCTCCAGTTCGGGGGGACGGATCATCCCTGGACGAAGTTGGGAATCTCCAGGTCGTCGCCCGCGGTGTCGGGGCGTGCGACGGCTCCGCCGCGACGCCTCCGGTTGTCGAAGCCAGCAGCGATCACGGTTACCTTCATCTCCTCGCCCAGGTCATCGTCGATCACGGCTCCGAAGATGATCTCGGCCTCCGCGTCGGCGTGGTCCGACACGATCCGGGCCGCTTCGGTGGCCTCGTGCAGGCTCATCGAGGAAGGACCTGCCACGTTCAACAGCAGGCCCCTTGCTCCATCCATCGAGCTTTCAAGCAGCGGACTGGAAATGGCTCTGTCGGCGGCCTGGCTGGCGCGGTTCTCCCCAGTGGCCCTACCTATCCCCATCACCGCGGTCCCAGCTTCCGACATGATCGTCCGCACGTCGGCGAAGTCCACGTTGATCAGACCCGGGGTAGTGATCAGATCGGTGATACCACTGACACCCGACATCAGCACCTCGTCGGCCAGTCGGAAGGTCTCGGTCATCGGAGTGTCGGGGTCGCCCACGTCGAGGAGGCGATCGTTGGGAATGATGATCAGGGTGTCGACCGCTTCTTTGAGCTCCCCGATCCCCTGTTCGGCATGCACTGCGCGCCGTCTTCCCTCGAACCCGAAGGGTCGGGTCACCACTCCCACGGTCAGGGCGCCCACTGAGCGGGCCACCTCGGCCACGACGGGAGCGCCGCCGGTTCCGGTCCCACCGCCCTCACCGGCGGTGATGAACACCATGTCCGATCCCTTGAGGACATCCTCGATCTCGGCACGGTGCTCCTCAGCTGCCGCCCGCCCGATCTCGGGGTTGGCTCCGGCTCCTAGACCCTTGGTGACATCGCGGCCGATGTCGAGCTTCACGTCGGCGTCGCTCATCAGCAGAGCCTGGGCGTCGGTGTTCAGGGCAATGAACTCCACTCCCCTCACCCCGGACTCGATCATGCGGTTGATGGCGTTGACACCGGCACCGCCGATGCCCACCACCTTGATAACGGCGAGATACCCGCCACTTGCGTTACTCACGGAGAACCTCCGGGTCGGAAATCGAAACCTGAAGTAGAGGTTTACCTTGATACCGGAGGGAAGTAAACCCCAGGATTCTAAGGCTCTAGTTGAGCTTTAGACCAGAGCTTCCCGCTCCTCAATCCCCATCGCCCTCTCCCGGCACCGAGGTGTCTACCCCATCTTCGACACTGGGAGGACTGACTGCCGGATGGTCGGGGGCTATCAGTACCAGGGTGGCCCCCTCGGGCAGGGGCTCGGAGAGCAGTGCCAGAAGGGCGAGGGCCTTGGCCTCCATCTCCCCTGGTCTCCCTAGCCGGACGGAGAACCCCTCTACGTCAGCCCACAGCTCGCCGCCGTCCACCCACAACTCGCTGTTGACGCCCCCTGCCTCGTGGAGGGTTTGAGCGAATTCGATGGCACCGAGAACCCAGGGAGAAGTCTCGGCCTGGACGTCTGCGACGTTGGGGAGGCGAACCCGGGGAAGTTCGTCGTTAGGTCCGGTTGGAGAGGGCAGGGCGACCCCGTCGAGAGCACGCCGGGACCACCCTCCAGTTGTCTCCACCCAGGCCGCGGGCGCTCTCTCCTCGACCTGAACTATCACCTCGTCGGGCCACCGCCGGTGCACGCGGGCGCTGCGGATCCACGGGTCCTCTTCGAGTGCCTCCTCCACCTGAGAGGGCTTGAGGAGGATCATCGGTGTCCCCGCCACTACCCGGTGGGAGGCGAGTATCGAGTAAGAGTCGCTAACCACTATCCCCGAAGTCCTCACCTGGGCGACCCTCATCCAGGGCGAGAAGAGGAACCACACCGCCGCACCAGCGATCCCGGCTAGGACAAGAAAACGAATTAGCCGTCGCACACTATGTCGGGCGCGCTCCTCGGCCACTGCTTTGCGGCGTTCCCTCAGCCTCGGATCGATGATCATTCTTCAAACCCCACAAACTGAATTTCGGGCTCCAGCATGGTGCCCGTGGCCTCGAAGACCCGGTCTTTTACCTCTTGGGCCAGCCGGTAGATGTCCGCCGAAGTAGCCTCGGGGCCGGCCACGAAAAAGTTGGCGTGCTTCTCCGAGACCCTCACATCTCCCACCCGTAAACCCTTCAGCCCTAGCCGGTCGATAATCTCTCCGGCGGCCACTCCCGGGGGGTTCTTGAACACGCTCCCGGCGTTGAGGGTGCCTCCTGGTTGATGCTCTCTCCTCCACCTGGTGATCCGCCGCATCTCCTCTCGCCCCGCCTCGGGATCTCCCCCGCTACCCCGGAACGTGGCCTTCACCACAACCTCGGAGGATCCCACGTTGGAGTGCCGGTAGGCCATCTCTAGATCCTTCGGGCCCGCCCGTCTCGACGTGCCGGAGCGGAGGTCCAACAACTCGGCGATTACCAGCACATCCTTGGTCTCCATCCCAAAACATCCGGCGTTCTGCCTTACCGCCCCTCCCACCGACCCCGGTATCCCCACGAAGAACTCCAGGCCCAATATGCCTTCCTCGACCGCCGTTCGAGCCACCCTGGGGAGGGGGGCTGCGCCTCCGGCCACTACCAGTTCGGCGCTGATCCCGATCTCGGCGAATGACCTCCGGGTCGAGGTCGAGGTCGTCGAAGGTCTTC